>CAMNAY010000041.1 GCA_946531975.1 uncultured Ruminococcus sp.
CTGCTGAACGTCTGCCGCGCAAACGACAAGGGCATCTTTGTCCTCTGCAAGACCTCGAATCCCTCCTCCGGCGAATTTCAGGATCTCCTGATCGACGGTGTGCCGCTCTATGCAAGAATGGGCGACAAGTGCGAGGAATGGGGCGCAGATACGGTCGGTCAGTACGGTTACAGCGCAGTCGGCGCGGTTGTCGGCGCAACCTACCCCGAACAGCTCGTCGAGCTGAGAAAGCGCATGCCGCACACCATGTTCCTCGTGCCGGGTTACGGCGCACAGGGCGGCGGTGCGCAGGGCATCGCAGGCGGCTTCGATGAAAACGGACTCGGCGCGATTGTCAACAGCTCCCGCGCAATCCTCTGCGCATACAAGAAGGAAGGCTGTGACGAGCAGGACTTCGCCGGTGCAGCCCGCAGAGAAGCAATCCGCATGAGAGAAGACCTGACCGCTTACATCAATCTGAAATAATCCGATGCGTCTGCTGTTTGAGATCGACACCAAAGACTACAAGCCAGACGGCACCGTATGCAGCAGACCCTCCGTGCGCGGAATCATCGTGCGGGAGGGGCTGCTCGCAATGGTGTACAGCCGGAAATATGATTACTGTAAATTCCCCGGCGGCGGCATCGAGCCGGGGGAAACACAGAAGCAGGCGCTCATCCGCGAGGTGCGCGAGGAGACCGGTCTGCATGTCGTACCGGAATCCGCTGTGCCGTTCGGATATGTCCACAGAGTGCAGAAAGGGCTGCATGAAGATCAGTTCGTGCAGGATAATTTCTACTATTTCTGTGAATCGGACGGCAGCACATCGCAGTGCCTCGATGACTATGAAGCAGAGGAGCAGTTTACGCTCCGCTGGGTCTCTCCGCAGGAAGCTGTACACATCAACCGGACACATCCGCACGGCAGCAAGGACGCTCATCCGCAGTTTCCGGTCATGCTTGACCGCGAAAACCGCGTGCTGGAGCTGCTGACTGCACAAATGCCGGATCGGTTTGCGCCGCTTCCGGAACCCCCGAAAGAATGGTGATATCAATGAAACAGGACAAGTATACCGAAAAGCTGACATACAAAATCCGCAGCATGGAGCAGCTCACCGCCGCTGCATGGAGCATGATCATCGAATGTCCGGAAATCGCCGCAAAGGCACAGCCCGGACAGTTCGTCAACCTGCTGCCGGACGGCAATTTTACGCTGCGCCGCCCCATTTCAATCTGCGGCATTGACAAAGAGCAGGGCACACTGCGCATTGTCTTTGAGGTGCGCGGCAAGGGCACCAAGGCACTCTCGGAGCTGCGCGCAGGCGATACCGTCAACATGCTCGCGCCGCTGGGTCACGGCTTCACGCTGCCCGACAAAAATGCCCGCGTCATGCTGATCGGCGGCGGCATCGGCACCCCGCCCATGCTCCCGCTCGCGGCGTATTCCGGCAAAAACGCGGTCGTCATCACCGGCTTCCGCAGTGCGGATGCAGCAATTTTGCAGGCAGATTTCGAGGAAACCGGCGCAAAGACAATCCTCTGCACCGACGACGGCTCTGCGGGACGCTACGGTCTGGTGACACTTCCGCTTGAGGAGGAGATCACGGCAGAAAAGCCCGCGCTGATCTGCGCCTGCGGCCCGATGCCGATGCTGCGTGCCGTTGCGGCGCTCGCGCAGACCTATGAGATTCCGTGTCAGGTGTCGCTGGAGGAGCGCATGGGCTGCGGCATCGGAGCATGTCTGGTCTGCGCATGCAGAATAAAGGACAAAAACGGTGACGAGCAGTTTTTGCATGTCTGCAAGAACGGTCCGGTATTCAATGCGGAGGAGGTTGTCTGGTAATGGCTGATCTGTCTGTCAATATTTGCGGGATTCCGTTCAAGAACCCGATCATTCCCGCTTCGGGCGTATTCGGATACGGCAGGGAATATGAGCAGTATTATCCGCTCTCAAAACTCGGCGGCATCGCCACAAAGGGCACAACCGGCACCAAGCGCACCGGCAATCTTGCGCCCCGTGTCGCTGAGACACCGTCCGGCATGCTGAATTCCGTCGGACTGCAAAACCCCGGCATCGACGCATTTCTCGAAAAGGAGCTGCCGCATCTGCTCGCCTGTGATACAGTGATTCTCGCGAACATCGCGGGATCGACGCCGGAAGAATGCGCAGAGGTCGCCGCAAAGCTCGACAAGACCGATGTCCACATGATCGAGCTGAACATCTCCTGCCCGAACGTCAAGCAGGGCGGCGCGGCATTCGGCACCTCCTGCACCGCTGCGGCGCAGGTCACGGCGGCTGTCCGCAAAGCGACAGGCAAGCCGCTCTGCGTCAAGCTTTCCCCGAATGTCACAAGCATCACCGAGATTGCCAAGGCGGTCGAGGCGGAGGGTGCGGACGCAATTTCCCTCATCAACACCCTGCTCGGTATGCGCATCGACCTCAGAACGCGCAGACCGATCCTGCACAACAACATGGGCGGACTCTCCGGCCCGGCGATCTTCCCGGTCGCGGTGCGCATGGTCTGGCAGGTCGCGAACGCAGTCAAGCTGCCGGTCATCGGCATGGGCGGCGTAAGCTCCGGTGAAGATGCCGCCGAGCTGATGATGGCGGGTGCATCTGCGGTGCAGGTCGGCACGGCGATCGTGCAGGATCCTTACGCACCTCTGCGCATCATCGACGAGCTGAACGACTGGCTCGACACCAATCACATTGCGGCAGCCGCTGAGCTGACAGGAAGCGTCAGGGCATGGTAACAAGACTGTATCTGGTCCGTCATGCCGAGGCAGAGGGCAATGTCAAGGAGTTCTTTCAGGGCAATATCGACACCGATCTGACCGAAAAGGGACGCAGACAGCTCGACTGTCTCGCAGAGCGCTTCCGCGATATCCCGATCGAAGTGATGTACACAAGCCCCTTTCGGCGGGCTCTGATGACCGCCGAAGCCGTCAACCGGTATCACGGTCTGCCGCTGCACAAGGATTTCGCCCTGCGTGAGATCAACGGCGGCGACTGGGAGGGCAAAACATGGGCGGAGCTCCCGACCCTATACCCGCATCAGTATGAACTTTGGACGCAGAAAATGCATCTGTTCTGCGCACCCTGCGGCGATGCGATGACCGATGTCTATGCGCGGATGTACAATGCCCTGACAAAAATCGCACAGGAAAACCCCGGCAAGACCTGCGCAGTCGTATCGCACGGCTGTGCGCTGCGGAATTTCCTTTGCTATGTGGAATTCGGACGGATCGACCGCCTGAAGGATGTCGGCTGGTCGGATAACACCGCCGTCTCGCTCGTCGAGTACGACGGTGAAACCGGCAGGTGGACGCTGATCTTCAAGAACGATTCCTCGCATCTGCCGCCGGAGCTTTCGACCCTGCGCAATTCTGCATGGAACCGCTATGAAAAGGAGAAATCATGATCTTATTCGGAGTAGATTTCGGAGATACGCGCACAGGCTGGGCGGTCTGCGATAAATCAGAGCTGATCGCCTCCCCTGCGGGCGTGCTGACCGAGCGCAATTTTCAGCACTGCGCCGAAAAGACCGCCGAAGCAGCCGTCAGCGCAAAGGCGGAGGAGATCGTCGTGGGGCATCCGCTCAACATGAACGGCACAAAGGGTCCCCGCGCGGAAAAATGCGAAGCCTTCGCGGAAAAGCTCAGGGAGCTGACCGGTCTGCCCGTCACCCTCTGGGACGAACGCTGCACGACCGTTTCCGCGCATCAGATTCTCAATACGACCGACACCCGCGGCAAAAAGCGCAAGAATGTCGTCGATGCCGTTGCAGCCGTTCTGATTCTTGAGAGCTACATGGGCTTCCGAAAAAATCGTGCAGCATCCTCCGCCGGTGACGCTGCGGGCAGCACCCGCTGAAGCGCATCAGCGCCAGAATTCGGCGACGCTGTCCATGACGGCGCCGAGCGCGTGAACCGCCTTGACCGTCCTGCGCTTCAGGCGCGCGGTCTTGCTTGCGGAAGCCGTACTGACAAAGTACCCGACTGTTCCCGCTGCCGCGCCGACCGCAATCCCCTTGGCAATCGCTGAAAGCTGCATGTCAAATCGCTCCTTTCTGCCATAGAATACTGTTATTTTCCCGCGGATTCTTCCGCATATGCAAGGCAAATTTTCGAGAAAAAGGATGTTTTATTTTTGCATAAGCTGCATCTTGTTTTGGTCGAGCCGCGCATCCCGCAGAATACCGGCAGCATTGCACGCACCTGTGCTGTGACCGGCGCTGTTCTGCACCTGGTGCATCCGCTCGGCTTCAAAATCGACGACGCGAAGCTCAAACGCGCCGGTCTGGACTACTGGGATAAGCTGGAAATTATCCACCATGATAATCTTGACGCTTTTTTCGCTGCATACCCTGCTGCGGCAGGCGCACAGAATCCCTTTTTCTATTTTACAGCGAAAACAGGCACGCTCTATACCGATGTGACCTATCCGGAGGAGACCTTCCTGCTCTTTGGCAGAGAGGATCTCGGACTGGATGAGGCGCTCCTCGCCGCACATCCGGAGCGCTGTGTCCGTATTCCGATGCGCGAAACACTGCGCTGCCTCAACCTCTCAAACTCGGTCGCAGTCGCGGCATATGAGGTACTGCGGCAGCATGACTTCGCCGGTCTGACCCGCGACGGACGCATGGCAAACGCAAACTGGGAGCCGGAAACACCCCGCTCATACGATATCAGTCAAATCTGAGAAAGGATACCGAATATTATGCTGAAAACGAAAATCAAACTGATGACCGATTCCGTCAGCGACATCGGCAAGGAACGTGCGGACGCACTCGGCATTCACCTGCTCTGCATGCCGATCACCGTAGACGGACAGGCGCTGCGGGAGGAGGAGGATTTCACCAAAGAGGAATTCTACCAGATGATCGACACCGCAAAGGAATTCCCCTCGACCGCACAGCTCACGCCCTTCGAGATCAAAGAGGCATATGAGAAGATCGCTGCGGAAGGCACGACCGACCTCATTTTCGTGACGATCGGATCGGGCGGCTCCGGTACCTTTGCCAATGCCGAAATGGCAAGAGAACAGTTCTATGAGGCGCATCCGGACACAGAAAACCGGATGAAAATTCACCTCGTGGACGGCAGAAACTACACCGCAGCCTACGGCTATGCCGTCACCGAAGCGGCGAAGAAGCTCGCTCACGGCGCAAGCGTCAGCGAACTGATCGACTACCTCGACGACTGGGCACGCCACGCCGGTCTCTACTTTGTCCCGATGACGCTGAAATATGTCAAGCGCTCCGGCAGAGTCAGTGCGGCTGCGGCATTTGCCGGAGAGCTGCTCGGTCTCAAGCCCTTCTGCCGCATCGTCAACTGCAAATCAACCGTTCTGATGAAAATTCGCGGTGAGCAGAACATCATCCCGAAGATGCTCGCCGTGGTCAAAGAGGACATGCAGCCGCATTCGCCGTATGTAATCATGCAGGGCAAGAACACAAAGCTCGCGCAGGAATTTGCTGCTGCACTGACCAAGGAGCTGGGCTATCCGCCGGAGCAGTTTTGCAGCATCGGCGCCGCAATCTGCTGCAATGCAGGTGCGGATGTCGTCGGCTTTGTCATCAAGCGCCGTGAGGAGACTGTCTGAGCGCTGTACTTCTGCGCAATTTTTTCCATGAAAGAATGACTACGGGCGGGCATATGACCCGCCCTGCCTGTAATGCGATCAAGGAGGTGTACAATATGCCGCTGCATATGATCCGCGGAGATATCACAACCGTGCATTGCGATGCGATCGTCAACGCCGCAAACAGCTCGCTGCTCGGCGGCGGAGGCGTAGACGGTGCAATCCACCGCGCAGCCGGACCGAAACTGCTTGAAGAATGCAGAACGCTCGGCGGCTGTCAGACCGGTGAAGCGAAAATCACCAAGGGCTATCAGCTTCCCTGCCGCTATGTGATTCACACGGTCGGGCCGGTCTGGCAGGGCGGCAATGCCGGAGAACCGGAACTGCTCGCCGCCTGTTACCGGAACAGCCTTCAGCTTGCGGCGGCGCACGGCTGCGAGACTGTCGCCTTTCCGCTGATTTCGGCGGGCGTCTACGGTTACCCGCGCAAAGCGGCACAACATCTCGCAATCCGTACCATTGCCGAATTCCTCGCAGATCACGAAATGTCCGTGCTGCTGGTGCTGTTCGGTTCGCAGGAGAGGAACAGCGGGCATCCGGAAATGGATCGGTGGATCGCTTCGCAGCTTCAGCAAAACGCATTTCTTTCCGCTCCGGCGCCTGCTGCTGCCGCACCCGCGGCAATGCCCGCGCAAAAAAAACAGCGGAAATCCTTATTCGGACGCCGTTCCGAAGCGGCGCACCTGTCACAGCCGGTCTGCTTTGCGGAGGAAGAAAGCACTGCGCGCTCCGATTCTGAAGCAATGCCTTCCACGCTCCGTTCCATTCTGCAATCGCCGGACGAGAGCTTTTCGCAGATGCTCCTGCGGAAGATCGACGAAAGCGGCATGACCGATGTGCAGTGCTACAAAAAAGCAAACATCGACCGCAAGCTGTTCTCGAAGATCCGCAGTGACATGCACTATCAGCCGAAAAAGGTTACCGTCCTTGCATTTGCAATCGCACTGGAGCTCCCGCTCAGCGAGACCAATGACATGCTGCAAAAGGCGGGCTATGCACTCTCGCACAGCACCCCCTTCGACCTGATCGTCGAGTATTACATCCGCAAGGGCAATTATAACGTCTATGAAATCAATGAAGCGCTGTTTGAATACGATCAGCTTCTGATCGGCGCATAAGAACAGGAGGGCAGAACCGACATGCCGGATGAAAAGAAAGCCGCCGGTGAACCGTATCTCTTTCAGGTCAACCTCGGCGGCATGATCGACATATTATCGAATCACCTGTACAGCTCCCCCGACGTCTTTGTGCGGGAGCTGCTGCAAAATGCGGTCGATGCGATCGCTGCAAAGCGACTGAAGTACCCCGGCGACCGCACCGAAAATGCCGTAACGCTGACGCTCTCTGAGCAGGACGGAAAGCCGCTGCTCATCTTTGCCGACACCGGAACCGGTCTGACGGAAGCAGAGATTCACCGCTTCCTCGCGGTCATCGGGCAGTCCTCGAAGCATGATCTTCAGAGCGGCAAGGTGCAGTCCGATTACATCGGCAGATTCGGCATCGGTCTGCTGTCATGCTTTCTGGTCTCGGATGTCATCACCGTGCAGACCCGCTCGGTGCAGGCGCCGGAGCAGTCGCTCGAATGGATCGGCAAGCCTGACGGCACCTATACGATCCAACCCTGCGAGCCGCTCCCCGCTGCCGGTACGCGCATTCTGCTGACCCCGAAGCCGGATGCCGAATGCTATTTCACCGCAGAACGCCTCACGGAGCTGGTGCAGTATTACGGTCTGCCGCTGCCGGAACCGATCAATCTGGTGCAGGGCGATACCGTCACGCGCCTGAACCCGCCCTTCCCGCAGGGCGATACGCAAACCGAACAGGTCATGCGCCTCGGAGAATCGCTGTTCCATACGGGATTTCTCAGCTTTATCCCGCTGGATTCCCCGAGCGGACTGTTCTCCGGCGTGGCATATATCCTCGCCTCTGAGACTGCCCCGACTGCCAAGCATTCGCACCGCATCTACCTCAAAAACATGCTTCTGACCGAGGACGGCTCCAAGCTGCTCCCGAAGTGGGCATTTTTCCTGCGCTGCTTCCTCAATACGAACGGTCTTCAGCCGACTGCTTCCCGCGAGGATTTCTATGAAAACGACGCGCTGCTCCGCGCACGGCAGGAGATCTCCGACTGCATCACGCAGTACCTCAAGCGGCTTGCCGACCGCAGCGATCCGCTGCTTCAGCGCATTGTCCGGATTCACCGGCTTGCCGTGCAGTCCGTCGCGGTCGAAGACGACGACCTCTACCGCGCATTCTTCCCCTATCTGAATTTTGAGACTTCCTTCGGCACGCTGACCGGCTCGCATCTGCTCGACATGAACACGCCGGTCATGTACACCGCTTATCTCGATGAATTCCGGCAGCTCTCCGCGATCTCCCGCGCAAAAAATACGCTGCTGGTCAACGCCGGATACACCTATGTCGCACAGCTTCTGGAACGGATGCCGCTGCTTCAGCCGGATATTACGGTTTCACAGCTGAAAATGGCGCGGGTCGATGCCATGCTCGAAGACCCGCAGCTCGAAGACACAGCTTCGGCACTGGTTTTGCTCGCTGAAGCCAATGAGCTGCTTCAGCCCTATGACTGCTCTGCCGCGCTCAAGCGCTTCGAGCCCGCCGATCTGCCCGTGCTGTACACGGTCAATGAGGAAGCGCTGCTGATGCGCGATATCCGGCGCTCCATGGAGAAAACAACCGAGATGTTCCGCGGCATGCTCAATGCCTTTGCCGAGGAATACGCCGAGGACGCCGCCGCAAAGCTCTACCTCAACACCGACAACCAGCTCATACAGCGGCTTATGCAGGTGCATGACAGCGAAAAGCGCCGCTGCTGTCTTGAGATTCTCTATATTCAGGCGCTCCTGACCGGCGGCTATCCGATGCGGAACCACGAAATGCAGCTTCTGAATACCGATCTGCTCCGGCTTCTGAACTGGAGCCTTTGAGCTGCGCAATTCTGTTGCATTTTGTCCACTTTTGCCTACACCCCGATTCTAAAATCACTTGACTTTTTAGAGGGCGTATGGTATAATAAGCGTGCGGAATTCCGCCGCAGAAGAAACAACTGACAGGATAACAGAAAGGAATGGGTGATTGAAATGAGCGAAACCAAGCAGGCAGATCTCAAAGACGAAAAGGAAACAAAAGTCGAAGCGAATCTCGATCAGATCTACCGCGATCTGCAAACACAGGCGCACAAGACCAGACAGGAAAGCAATGCGACCATGCGCTTCTTCGGCGGTCTGCTTCTGTTCGGCGCAGGACTGTTCATGATCTTCCAGAACCTCATCGTCACCAGCTCATGGGGCGTCGGCACGATCTTCCGGATCGGCGGCTACAATATTCCGAACGGCACCATCATGATCCCGCTGCTTCTCGGAATCGCGCTGCTCTTCCTCTGCGACAGAAAGATCTGGGGCTGGATGTTCATTGCCGTCGGAATTGTCATTGTGCTGGCGGCGGTCATTATGAGCGTCAACATCTCGTGGCGCACCTCCAACGGCTGGACATTCGTTACGATGTTCGGATTAACCATGGCAGGCGGCGCAATGATGCTGCGGGAACTGTTCCGGAGCAAATAATATACAGCAGACAAAAGGCTTCGTTTCCGTTCAGGAAACGAAGCCTTGTTTTTTTTGCAGTTAACGGCTCAGCAGATAGCCGTAATTTTCATACAGATTCAGCATCACGCAGCCCGCGAGGACCGCAACCGTCAAACCGGATGCCAGACCGATCCAGCCGACCGCAGTCCGGCGTCTTGACCGGCGCACAAACACCATGCTCAATGCACCGAGCAATCCGGCAGCGCCGCCGCCGCAGATATAATACACGCCGCGCTTGATATACGCATAGTCGGAATCCAGCGCATGAAGCATCAGATCCAGCGTATTGTACATGCGGTCATAGCCCAGATACAGCAGGATCGCACCGATTGCCGCCAGAAACAGCGCCGCGTAATTGCTGATGCCCGCAGGTTTCTTCGGAGCAGGCACAGCCGTCTGCATCACGGGATACGGAGCAGGCTGCTGCGGCATCATCTGCATTCCGCAATACCGGCAGAATCCGGCACCGTCCGGAATCCGGCTGCCGCATCTTGCACAAAGCATTCCGTTGACTTACAGCGTAAAGAACCGCTGGTTTGCCTCAAAGACGCCGTGCGGCTTCAATTCCTGATAGCCGGTCACATCGGCAGGGAGCGAGAGGTTCGGCGCGTCGATCATCGCGGTCATCGGCTCCGGACAGAAGTAGCCGTTGAAGCCCTTGTCGTTCCAGATGATCCAGAACTTATACTCCGGAGAGACCTCATAGCAGATGCGCTTGCCGGATGCCACATCCTCGACGATTGCGCCGTAGAATTTCTGGTCATCGAGCTTGCCGTAATCCGCCTGATACATGTCATTGTCAAGATTCTGAAGCACAGGGCACTTGGTACCGTTCTTATATTCGAGATCAGAGAGCTTCAGATCGAGCAGGCGCTCGGTCGGCAGGCAGCGCTCATTCAGCTCGCAGCGCTT
>CAMNAY010000042.1 GCA_946531975.1 uncultured Ruminococcus sp.
CCTTCTCGGGCACGCGGTACCACAGCATGTTCTCACGCCTCTCTGCGACCGACTTGATGTTGATGAGGTGCTTGACGCCCACGTTCTCGGAGACGGAGTTGCCGCCCCACGAGCCGCAGCCCAGTGTCAGAGACGGTGTGAGGTTGAAGTTATACAGATCACCGATTCCGCCGTGCGAGGACGGGGTATTGACAACGATGCGGCAGGTCTTCATGCGCTCTGCCATTGCGTCGATCTTTGCGCGCTCGGTGACGGCATTGAGGTATACCGAGGAGGTATGACCGTAGCCGCCGTCCGCGATCAGGCGTTCTGCCTTCTGCATGGCTTCCTCGAAGTCCTTTGCGCGGTACATTGCCAGAACCGGCGAGAGCTTTTCGTGTGCGAATTCCTCATTGATGCTGACATCCTCGACCTCACCGATCAGGATCTTTGCGGTTTCGGGGACTTCGACGCCGGAGAGCTGCGCGATTTTATAGGCGCTCTGACCGACGATCTTCGCATTCAGCGAGCCGTTGATGATAATGGTATGGCGAACCTTGTCCAGCTCATCGCCCTTGAGGAAGTAGCAGCCGCGTGCTTCAAACTCAGCCTTGACCGCATCATAGATGCTGTCGAGGACGATTGTGGACTGCTCCGAGGCGCAGATCATGCCGTTGTCAAATGTCTTGGAGTGAATGATCGAGTTGACTGCGAGGGTAATGTCTGCGGTGTCGTCGATGATTGCGGGGGTGTTGCCTGCACCGACGCCCAGTGCCGGCTTGCCGCTGGAATATGCGGCATTGACCATGCCCGGACCGCCGGTTGCGAGGATGATATCAGAATATCTCATGACGGTATTGGTCATGTCGAGGCTCGGCTTGTCGATCCAGCCGATCAGTCCCTCCGGCGCACCGGCTTTATAGGCAGCCTCTGCAACGATCTTTGCCGCTGCAATGGTCGATTCCTTGGCACGGGGATGCGGAGAGATGATGATGCCGTTGCGGGTCTTCAGGGTGATGAGTGTCTTGAAGATCGCAGTGGAGGTCGGGTTCGTGGTCGGGATGACCGCCGCGATGACGCCGATCGGCTCTGCAATGCGCATGGTGCCCATGGACTCATTGCGCTCGATCACGCCGCAGGTCTTGGTGTCGCGGTATGCATTGTAGATATACTCCGAGGCAAAGTGATTCTTGATGACCTTGTCCTCGACAACGCCCATGCCGGTTTCCGCAACTGCCATTTTTGCGAGCGGAATGCGTGCCTGATTGGCAGCAATCGCCGCAGCGCGGAAGATCGCATCGACCTTCTCCTGCGGGAATTCCGCGAATTTCTCCTGCGCCTGACGGACTCTTGCGAGCAGCGCCTTCAGGGCATCAACAGTGTCAACAATCGGATATTCTTTCATAACAACACTCCTCAATGTCAGCCGATTCCGCTGCATCGGGACAGCGGAATCGGGTTCAGTTCAGATATTCAGAATCAGCCGATAACGGAGAGCAGAACGCCTGCGGCGACTGCCGAGCCGATGACGCCGGCAACATTCGGACCCATGGCGTGCATCAGCAGGAAGTTTGTCGGGTCGGTCTCCGCGCCGACCTTCTGGGAGATACGTGCTGCCATCGGGACGGCGGAAACACCGGCCGAACCGATCAGCGGGTTGACCTTGCCGCCGGTCACTCTGTACATGATCTTGCCGAAGAGCAGACCGCAGGCAGTGCCGAGCGAGAACGCGATGACACCCAGCAGCATGACGCCGCCGAACTTCAGGCTGAAGATCTGGTCAGCCTTGGTGGTTGCACCGACAGAGACACCGAGGAAAATTGTGATAATGTTCATCAGGGCATTCTGTGCGGTGTCGATCAGACGCGCTGCAACGCCGGATTCCTTCAGCAGGTTGCCGAACATCAGCATACCGACGAGCGGTGCTGCGGAGGGAACCAGCAGGGAAACGATAATGGTAACGGCGATCGGGAAGATGATCTTCTCGGTCTTGGAGACGGTTCTGAGCTGCTCCATTTTGACGGCACGCTGTTTTTTCGTGGTCATCAGGCGCATGATCGGCGGCTGGATGATCGGAACCAGTGCCATATAAGTATATGCCGCAAGCGCGATATTACCCGTTGTAATCGCGCCGCCGCCGGTCAGCAGGCGGGTCGAAACATAAATTGCGGTCGGACCGTCCGCGCCGCCGATGATCGCGATGGATCCGGCTTCCGCAGCGGTAAATCCGAGCAGACCTGCGACAACGAAGGTGAAGAAGATACCGCCCTGTGCAGCAGCACCGAGCAGGAAGCTCTTGGGGTTTGCAATCAGCGGGGAGAAGTCGGTCATACAGCCGATGCCGAGGAAGATCAGCGGGGGATAGACCTGTAATTTAACGCCTAAATACAGGATATCCAACAGTCCGCCGTCCCTTAGCACCTTTCCGTAGTTGACATGCCCGTCCACGAGCTGCCAGAGGTCAGCGTGGTACAGGTCTGCCATCGGCAGGTTTGTCAGCAGCATGCCGAACGAGATCGGCAGCAGCAGCAGCGGCTCGAAGCCTTTGGCAATCGCCAGATACATAAACACAAAGGAAATCAGAATCATCAGCAGGTTTTTCCAGCCCCCGCTGCTGAACAGCGCGTGGATACCGCTGTCCTCCCACAGACCGTTGATGGTATTGGTGAAGAAATCTATTACACCGCCCATAATGCAGTCCTCCTAATCATTTTTTATTATAGTATATTGTGCTGTGAAGCGCCGGTTCAGAAAGGTCTTGTTGCATCGGTGATGCCTGCCTGCGCCCAGACGGAGCGTCCGGAGCCGCGGCGTGTGACCTGTCTGACAGAATGCAGTTTATACTGTTTTCCGTCCGCTGCGCCCATTGCGGCAATCGCTGCCATAATGACGGCGACGACTTCGCTGTCGTCCTCAGCGGCGGGCGGTGCGGAATGCACTGCTTTCGGGGGCTGCTTTGCTGCTGCGGGCTTGGCAGCAGGAGCGGGCTTTGCGGGTGCGGTTTTTGCCGGTTCAGAAGGTTTCTTTTTTCCGGCTGATTTGAAGATACCGCCGGAGAGATACAGGAAAATGACCAGAATGAGCAGTGCGGCGAACACGACTGCCAGACCGACGATCGTCATTGCGGCGATCTGTGTTCCGTCCATTTTCTCGGTGCCTTGCAGGATCTTTTCCGGCTGGGTTGTCACCTGTTCCGCGATCTCGTCCAGAAGCTGACCGGATGTTTCGGCGAACAGGGTCGGATAAGTAAGCATGGAATGACCTCCCTTGATTTTTACATACATATCTATTATACTCTATTTTCAGCAAAAAGGCAAGTGCTTTCCGAAGAATTTTCGCATCAAAAATACGCGCTTTTTCTATGGCTCCGAATAACGGCGGCAGAGATCGGGCATCCTAGTTCCAAATCAGGGAAGGGAGTCTGTTTATGAACGGAATTCTGCACTCGCAGGGGGCAAAGGAACCGCCGCGGGAAGTATACAGTGAGATGGTTGCACGGGCATCCCGCCGCACCAATGCGGCTGCAACCTGCATCAAGGCATTTGTGATCGGCGGAGGCATCTGCCTGACCGGAGAGATCCTGCGGCAGTTTCTGCTGCGGAGCGGCCTGCCGCAGGACACGGCGGGCACATGGGTTTCGGTGATTCTTGTGTTCTGCTCGGCGCTGCTGACAGGGCTGGGCGTGTACGAAAAAATCGCAAAGCACGGCGGCGCGGGGACGCTTGTCCCGATTACCGGCTTTGCGAATGCGGTCTCCTCGGCAGCGGTTGAGGCGCGGACGGAGGGGTATATCACCGGCGTCGGCACCAAGATCTTCACGATCGCCGGACCGGTCATTCTGTACGGCACAGCCGCTTCGGTGCTCTACGGGATCCTGTATCTGATCGCCGCCTGACCCAAAACGCAGCAGCCCGCATCAGGAAACTGATGCGGGCTGCTGCTCTTTGAAAAGGGTATGGTGAATATCGGAACGGATGAAAGCGGATTACTCGTCAATCGAAGGCTTCTTCTCCTGAAGCGTCAGGGTGAAGTCGATATCTTTTCCGCCGCGGGTGACGGTCAGCGTAATCTGATCGCCCGCTTTATACTGATCCTTGATTTCGTTGAGTTCTTCATAGGTGGTGATGGTCTTGTCGTTGACCGCGATGATGACGTCGCCTGCCTGAATGCCTGCGAGGTCTGCTGCGCTGCCTGCGCTGACGTCCTTGACATACACGCCGACGGGCAGACCGCGGGCTTCAGAGATCTCCTCGGTGATGTTCTTGCCGGTAATGCCGATCATCGGTCTGCCGGTGACATAGCCGCGGTTGATGAGGTCGTTGATGACGCTCTTTGCATGGGAAATCGGGATTGCGAAGCACAGACCCTCGACGCTTGCAGAACCGTCATAGTAGTTGCTGCTGATCTTCGAGGAGTTGATGCCGATTACCTGACCGTAGCTGTTGATCAGCGGGCCGCCGGAGTTGCCGGCATTGATTGCGGTATCGGTCTGGATGAGCTTCATGGTGTTGTCGTTGATTGTGATTTCACGGTTGAGTGCGGAGACGATACCGGTCGTGACGGAACCGAACAGGTCGAAGCCGAGCGGGTTGCCGATTGCGATGACCAGCTCGCCGACGCGCAGGTCGTCGCTGTCACCGAATTCGGCGACGGTCAGCTTCTGGTTCGGGGTGATCTTCAGGACTGCGAGGTCCTCCGGAATGTCATAGCCGACAACCGTTGCGTTGAACTGTGTTTCGCCGTCGTAGTAATCCTCGTTCAGAACGATCTTGACTTCCTTTGCAAGACCCATCTGATACTGGGAATCACTGTCATAGATGACATGCGCATTGGTGATGATATAATAGGAGCCGTCCGTATTCTCCGACATGATGATGCCGGTACCGGATGCGGAGACATCCTGATCGTACTGCTGAGACTGACCGAAGCCCCACATCGAGAAGGTCTGACCGTGATAGGTGAAGGTCGAGGAAACACCGACGGTCGCCGGAGTGACCTTGTCCACGATATCCGGAATGCTCATGGCATCGGAGCGGGCAGCGAGGTTGATCCAGTTGGTGTGCATTGCGTTCGGATCAACGTCGGATGCACCGGTCTGCGTTGCAGCGCTCTGCTCGGAGCTGTCAGTCTTGGGCTGTACTGCCTCAGAGACGGAAGAATTATCGAGGAAGCTGCGGATGTCGTTGTCTTTTGTCGCATATTTGTAACATGCGATCGAACCGTAGGAGAGCAGCGCGATGCCTGCGAAGACGGCAACTGCCTTCAGCACCTTCTGCGAAGCTTTCTTGCGGGGACGCGGATGCCGTGCCGGCTCTGTGCCGGTGACGGTCTCCTGCGTGGCGTAGTTCATCGGAGCGGGAGTGCCGTAACCGTCGGCGGAAGGATATCCGCTGCGCGGAGAATAGTAGCTGCCGGAGACAGGCTGCTGCGGCTGAACCGGCTGCTGCGGCTGCTTCTGCGGGTATTCCTGCTGCGGATATTCCGGACGGTAGCCGCCCTGCCCGTAGCTGTGATCCTGAGAACCGTATCCCATGTTGTTATCCTGTAACATTTTGAATGCACCTCTTTCATATCGTTCAGGCAGCGCCGACCCCTTTTCGGCGTCTGCCGTATTGCCTTTTCGGTATGATTTTATTATACGCCGGAATGTGAAAATCTAATGATAACTGTAAAAAAACATCGTTAAAGTCACATGTCGCCGCGGGTATGCCAATGTGAAAAAATGCAAGCAGAACTGTGAAAGAAGTGGACATCCGGTGAATGAAACCCCTTGCTTTTTCATGCTTTTTATGGTATACTGGATAGAAAGCGGCGCAGGGGCGGCGAGGCTTCGCGCTGCGGCTGATCTCAATACAAGGCGGAGGCTGTTATAATATGGTACAGGCAATCAGAAAAACAAAAATCGTATGCACGCTCGGTCCGGCGACGGATACCGATGAGGTGCTGCGGCAGATGATGCAGGCGGGCATGAATGTTGCCCGATTCAATTTTTCCCATGCGGATTACGAGAAGGATAAGGTGCGTTTTGAGCGCGTTGTCCGGCTGCGCGAGGAGCTTGGGCTCCCGATCGCGACGATGCTCGACACAAAGGGTCCGGAGGTGCGCCTGCGCAAATTTCCGGAGGGCAGCGTCGAGATTCACGACGGCGACACCTACACGCTTACGACCCGCGATGTCCCCTGTGACAACAAGGTCGGCAGCGTGAACTATCCGCGTCTGGCGAAGGACGTCAAGCCGGGCGACACGGTGATGATCAATGACGGTCTGGTCGAGCTGCGCATCGAGCATGTCTCCCCGACCGATATCGAGTGCCGCGTCATTCACGGCGGCGTCCTCTCCAATCACAAATCCTGCAATTTCCCGGACGTTCACCTTTCGATGCCGTATCTCAGCGATGCGGACATGGAGGATCTGGAATTCGGCGCGAAGCTCGGCTTTGACTTCATTGCGGCGAGCTTTGCACGCACCGGCGCGGATATCCGCTATCTCCGGAAATTCACGCAGAGCCTTGGCTGGTACGGTGTCCGCATCATCGCGAAGATCGAGAACCGCGAGGGCGTGAACAATATCGACGAGATTCTGGAGGCAGCGGACGGCATTATGGTCGCACGCGGCGACATGGGCGTTGAAATTCCGTTCGAGCAGATCCCCGATATTCAGAAGAAGCTCATCCGCAAGGGCTATGAGGCGGGCAAGCAGGTCATTACCGCGACACAGATGCTGGAGTCGATGATCAATAACCCGCGCCCGACCCGTGCGGAGATCACGGACGTTGCAAATGCGATCTATGACGGCACCAGCGCGATCATGCTCTCAGGCGAGACGGCTGCGGGTCAGCATCCGGTCGAGGCGGTCGAGACTATGGCGCGGATTGCGGCGACCACAGAAGGCAACATCGACTACAAGGCGGAGTTCCTTGCGCGGATGAACGAAAAGGCGACGATTGCGGATGCAATCGCACACGCGACCGTCACAACCTCGCATGACCTCGATGCCAGCGCGATCATCACCGTCACGAAGGGCGGCGAGACTGCGCGCCTGATCTCCAAATACCGCCCGATGTTTCCGATCATTTCCTGCACGACCGATGAAATGATCCAGCGGCAGATGAACATGTCGTGGGGCGTGTATCCGCTGGTTATTGCCGAGGAAAACAGTACAGATGCGCTCTTTAAGCATGCGGTCGAGGCTGCGTGCAGAGCGGGTTATACCGAGCCGGGCGATCTGGTCGTCATTACGGCGGGCGTTCCGCTCGGTGTCTCCGGCACGACCAATCTTCTGAAGGTTGAAACGATTGAATAATGCCCCGCAGGGACGATTTCTATACGGAGGCGATGCCCCGAAGCGATTCTTTGAAATTGCTTCGGGGCGTTTTGCTGCGGTCCGGACTGTATGCACACGGTGCGCTGCACGCGGAAAACGGCGTTTCGCTTGACAAACTGCGCAAAATGTAATATAATCATGCTAACAATCCTAGGAACGAATGAGCAACACCGAAAGGAAGGAACGAACTGATTATGGAAACCGACGGCGGCCGATTATGGCCTGCGATCGTCCTGCTGGTACTGATCGCTTTGCTGCGCGCATGGTATTCTGCCTGCGAAACCGCTCTGACGGAGATCAATGATGCAATGGTACATGCCCGTGCGGAGGATGATCCTGCATGGAAGCCGCTTGATAAGCTGATCTCCGATCCGAGCAGAATGCGCAGAAGCTTCACGATGCACCGGATTTTTTCTGCACTGCTGACGGGCTTGATGTGCTTTGCACTGTTCGGCGGGCGGCTCGTGACGCTGCTTCTCAGAACCGGCATCGGCATCCTGCCTGCGCGTCTGCTGGCGGCACTGATTCTGACGGTCGGGCTGACGCCGGTCATGGCAATCGTGACGGATCTGTTCCCGAAACGGATTGCGCTGCACCGGAGCGAACGGTTTGCGCGGTTCTGCGTGCCGTCTGTGCGGGTGATGATCGCTGTGCTGACGCCGCTCTGGGCAATCGCTTCTGCGGGCACGGCACTGCTTTGCAAGCTCACCGGCATTCCGGCTTCGGACAGCGTGGATGTCGTGACGGAGGAGGAAATCCGGCTGCTGGTCGATGCGGGCAATGAAACGGGCGGCATCGAGGAGAGCCAGCGCGAAATGATCAACAACATTTTCTCGTTTGACGATGTCGCGGTGTCGGATGTCATGACACACCGGAAGGACATGGCTGCAATTTCTGCGGATGCGACAGCGTCGGAAACGGCTGCGCTTGCGATGAAGGAAGGGTTTTCCCGCATCCCGGTCTATGAAAACCAGATCGACAGCATTGTCGGCGTCGTGCTGGTCAAAGACCTGCTGCCGCTGGTCGGCAAGGCGGAGGACTGCCGCGTCGATACGCTGATGCGTCCGGCAATTTTCGTGCCGGAGACTGCAAAATGCGGCGATGTGTTCCAGCGGATGCGCCGTGAGAAAATGCAGCTTGCAATCGTGTCTGATGAATACGGCGGAACCGCCGGCATGGTGACCATGGAGGACCTGCTGGAGGAGATTGTCGGCAGTATTCAGGATGAGTATGACGATGAAGAAGCGGAAATGACCGAGCTGGCAGAAGGTGTGTATTCCATTGCCGGCAGTGCGGATCCGGAGGATATTCTGCCGCGGCTCGGCGTGAAATTTGAACATGACGATGAATTTGATACGATGAGCGCATTCGTTGTGCATCTGCTCGGACGGATTCCGGAGGAGGGCGAGCGCCCCTCTGCGGAGCAGGACGGCGTGCGCTATACGCTGCTCTCGTATGAAGACAACTGGATCAGCAGGATTCAGGCGGAGCTTCTGCCGAACCCTGCGGCTGCGGAGCCTGTGAAGGACTGAATCAGAGGGGAGGTACCGGATGCGGCAGCTCAGAACTGTGATCGGAGTCGGAATCCTGATGATATTCCTGATGATCGCCATGGCGGTGGCTGTGAATCAGCGGAAAGAGAAGAAACAGGAGGCAAAAAGCGGAGACTTTGCATCGGCACGGTATCCGTATAAGCAGCTGGACGAACGCGGGAAGAAGCTGTACACTGCGCTGTATGAGGGAATTGCGGATTTCCGGACGCGCATTAGCCTGCCGGATACCTATACAGCAGATGAATATAAGAAGGTTTATCTGCTGCTGACGACACAGGAGCCGGAATTTTTCTATCTGGATACGACATATGAGACGGCTGCCGAAATGAGCAGCGTCGGGATGCACTATACGACAGACAGGAGCGGGGCGGAGAAAATGACGAAAGACATGGAATCCGCCGCTGACCGCATACTCAGAGGGATCTCGCCGGTGCTGTCTGAACAGCAGAAAATGCTGATGATTCATGACGGAATTGCCGAAAACTGCTTTTATGAGAAAACTGCACATTCCAGCGATGCATACGGGTGCCTTGTTGAAGGTACGGCGCAGTGCGAGGGATATGCAAAAGCGTTTTTATATGTAGCACGCCGCGCGGGGCTGGAGGCAATGTGCGTACCGGGCGTGACAATCGCAGGCGAAGCGCATATCTGGAATAAGGCGAAGATCGACGGCAAATACTATAATATAGATGTGACATGGGATGATGATGACACCTACGAGGGTGAAGTTGTACATTCCTGCTTTGCGGCATCAGACCGCGCGTTTCTGGATCATGAGCCGGATGAAAGTATATTCAGCCCGCCTTCCGGAACTGATGCGACAAAGACCTATTATCAGCTATACGGACTGGTTCTGAACGAAGCATCCCGCCTGCCGGAAATGGTGCGGAGCTGGTACGGGCAGAGACCGGGTAATGTGATTGAATTCCGATGCACGAGCGACGAGACACTTGCGGAGGCAAAGACGGCGCTGAAGACGGATCCGGAGGTCCGGAGAGCCATTGAGGAGACGACCGGAAGCACGTATCCGCGAATGTATGCGGACGAAGAAAGGGATACTATTGTAATTTTACCATAAGAAAAAGCGCCGGTTCTCCGAAAATTGTCAAAAAGGGAAAACCTCGAAAAAGGGGTTGACAAAAGCACGCGTATATGGTAAAATAATCAAGTCGCCGCGAGAGCGGGGGCGGGCACAAAGCCTGAAGGAAAACGGCTCGAAAAAAACCTGAAAAAAGTTTTGAAAAGGGCTTGACAAACTTCAAAAAATGTGCTATAATAAAT
>CAMNAY010000043.1 GCA_946531975.1 uncultured Ruminococcus sp.
CCGGTCTTGGAAACTGCAACAACAGACGGGGTGGTTCTTGCGCCCTCTGCGTTCGGGATCACGGTTGCGTTGCCGCCTTCCATAACAGCGACACACGAATTGGTTGTACCAAGGTCGATACCGATAATCTTGCTCATAATAGTTACCTCCTGATGATACTCAATATAATATGCAGGATCATTTCTATGATTCCCGCGGGGTTTTTGTTTTCAGCTCCGGTCATATTTGCCGAAGCCCTTCACGGCTGCCGTCCTAGTTTGCGACGCTGACCATTGCGCAGCGGACGATGCGGTCGCCGAGGCGGTAGCCCTTCTGGTAGACCTCACAGACCGTGCTTTCGCCGAAGTTCTCGTCCTCGACCTGCCGGATTGCGTTATGCACCTTCGGGTCAAAGGGCTCATTCAGCGCCGGAATCTCCTCCAGACCGAGCTTTTTGAGCAGGTCTGTCATCTGGTTGTAGATTTTCTCGATGCCGCTGCGGTATGCATCATCCGTACAGGGTGATTTCATCGCAAGCTCGAAGCTGTCAACTGCCGGAAGCAGGCTGAGCAGCGTCTTTGCGACGGCATCCTGATAGGTCTCGGACTTCTCCTTTGCGGTGCGCTTGCGGAAATTGTCGAACTCAGCAAACAGGCGCATATACTTGTCATTTGCCTCCCGCAGCTTTTCCTCGGCGGGGTCTTCCTCCGGAATCTCCGGCTCCCCGTCATCGGTCTCCTCCGAGGGGGCTTCCTCGTCCGTCACCGGATCGGTTTCCGCTGTGTCGTCCGCTGTGTCGTCCGCGGCATCCTCCGCGCCGGTGCTGTCAGGCAGCTCATCGTGCAGACCGCTTTCTTCGAGGGACTCGAAGTCCTCGCAGCCGTCGGCATCACGGATCTCGTCAGTCATTGTTGTCATCCTCCTTTTCGGAGATCAGATTGCTGATTTTCTCCGTAAAATATTCAAGATAAGGGATCACCTTCGCGTAATTGAGGCGCATCGGTCCGATAATACCGAGCCTGCCTGCCTCTTTGCCGTCCTTCTGATACTGTCCGACGATCATGCTGGAATTTCCGATCACGAAGGTCTGCTGCGGATTCTCCCGCTTTGCGTCCTCGCTGAATGTGACATGGATCCCGTTGAAGGTATCGTTCAGGATCGGCATGATGACGTCCTGATGCTCCATGAACTCGACGATATCCTTCGTATCGAGCTCCTCGCAGGTCAGCAGGTTGCGGGTACCGTTGACGGTCAGCTCCTGCCGCATCATATCGCGGCTCAGCTCATACAGCCCGTGAACCAGCGGTCCGAGCGTCACCATATAGGCGCCCATTGCCGTCACAAGGCGATCGAACATTTCCGGTGACAGATCGCCGACCGAAACGCCGTGCAGATGCTCTGTGAGGAATTTCGTGAAGAATGCGAGCTGTTCCTCATTCAGATCGAATTCCAGACGGCAGGCTTTGTTTTTGATATTGCCGCCGGAGGTGATGAGCAGAATCACATAGAGCCGTTTTCCGGTCGGAATGACCTCGACCTTTGAGATCACGGAGAACTTCGGCATCGCATTTACTGCGACGGCAGCGCACTGTGTGATCTCTGCCAGAGCGGTCGTTGCCGACTGGATGAGGGAATCCTCTGTCAGCGTACCGTCATCCGAGAACATCGTATCGAGGCGGTTCCGTTCCTCATCGCTCAGGGAAGCGCCGGACATACATTTTTCGATATATGTCTTGTAGCCCTGAAAGGTCGGGATCCGTCCGGCTGAGGTATGGGGCTGTTCGAGCAGACCGAGCTGCTCCAGCACCGCCATATCGTTCCGGATTGTTGCAGCAGAAACATGGATATCCGGCAGTGCAGCGATGGCTTTGGAGCCGACCGGCTCACCGGTGGTCACATAGGCATCGACCACAGCTGCGAGGATCCGGAGCTTGCGGTCATCCATCGAACACACATCCTTTCATCCGTCTTTGCAGACTGCTTTTTCATCTGCTAGCACTCTATCTCTCCGAGTGCTAAATATAAGATACCACTTTTCCGGTATCTTGTCAAGCGTTCCCATGAAGTTTTCACAAACTTCGTGACATTGCACAATTTTCCGTTTATTTTCCTCTGCAAAACTGAATTCTCAATCGGTTGTTTTATTTTCGCATCCTTTGTCATGTCGTATATTTTTGCTGCCGCGGAGACTCACAGCCGCCGCAGGAGTGCGGCGGCTTGGGTGAAGCGAGACTGTGCCGCCTTTCGTTAATCGGCAGCGGGCACTGCCCTTACTAATAGCGGGTGCGCAGCGAAATCCATGCTGAGTTCAAAGGAATCCCAGTCCGCTCTGCACAGCGCAATGTTCTCCTGCACCAGCTCCGCAATCTGCCGCTCACAGTCCTCCTGTTCGGGCAGCAGCACCGGCAGCGCTGCAATATCTCCGCACTGATAATTGATCGTCGGTGCAATCGCCTTCAGCAGCTCCTTTGCCGGTCTGGAATTGCACAGTGCCAGCAGATACTCCCTGTGCTGCGTGCCAAAGCAGCTCATCCCGCTGACATCAAAAATCATACCTGCCGGTTTATAGCGGAATGCCGCGTCAGAGGACGACACCAGCGACCAGCTGAAGCTTTCTTTGAAATAATACTCCATATTCTGCGGACGGGAGCGCCGCCTGCCCTTTTCATCGCAGAAACTGCGGATCTCCGCGCCGTCGTTTGCCCAGTTGACAACATACAGATCATTTCCGTACCACTTGCGGTAATCGCCGCCCTTATTATACGGGAACCACATTTTCCCCGATTCCAACGCCTCCGCACGGGAGCGCGCACAGCGGCAGATTTCCCCCGCGTTCACCTCAAACCAGTACCGCAGAAACCGCGCATTGCAGCCCGTCGCAAGCCCCTGCCGCGCATCCGCATAAGTCCCCAGCGGCTTGCCCTTCCGGAAGGCTTCACGCAGCGGCTGAGGCAGCCAGTATGCCGCGGGCTGCTCCGGCAGCATCCGGAACTGCTCCGTACCGGCTTCATAGCGCCACGGACAGTTGAAATCCGAAGCAGCTTCCTGCATTTTACACTGTTGGATTTCCATGCTGCTGCTGAAATCACTGAGCCGGATATAGATGCCGGTGTCCGACTGATGCGCGTTCCGGAGCGTGAAGGCACAGACCGGCACCGTCGCATCACGGAATGCAGAATACGCAAGCTGCACCAGTGTTTCCGGCGGCGCGGAATCATAAATCCGCAGCCGCAGTTTCTGATAGGAATGAATGAACATCCAGACATACGGCGTCAGCATCCCGATTCTGCCGCCCGCAGCGGTAAAGGAGATGCAGCGGTCGATAAATGCCGCAAACAGATCGGCTTTATAATCGGGATAATGCGTCCGCATCAATGCCGAAAGCTCCGGATTCATCCCGCTGTTGCTCATATACGGCGGATTGGTGCATACGACATCATAGGTCTGCGTGAGCAGTTCTGCCGCCCTGCAATATTCCTCCGGAAAGCCCGCCTCCGTCTCCGGCAGCGGTGCTTCCGGCATCAGCAGCGAACCGAACTGTGCGGAATGCTGCATGGTGCGTGCTGCCGGCGTACTGCGGAGAGGTTCGGGCAGCTCCGGAAACTGAAAATGCGCCAGCGAGAGGCGCATGCGGGACAAATCGGCATCCGGACAGACGGCTTTCGCTTTCATCAGCAGCGCAAAGGCTGTGAGGCAGCAGGCATGCGGGTCGATATCCAGCCCGCAGAGATTCTCCTGTAAGATCGGACGCACCGCCTGCGCCGCAGGAATCCCGTGCTCCGCGTAGATCTGCACGAGCAAATCGAATGCAGAAACGAGGATATTGCCGCTGCCCATGCAGGGATCGAGTACCCGAAGCTTCTGCGGGTCGCAGGGCTCTGTCTGCTCTGTTTCCGTATGCACAAAATACCGCAGGGCATGCGTCTCGCGGCAGTATCTGCCGAGCGTGTTTTCTGTCAGATACTGCACCAGCCATTCCGGCGTAAAGACCTGTGTCGCGGCATGAATCTGTCCGGCGGCAACCTTTTCATTCCGCTTGGCATCGGCGGGAAACTGTGCCTTTTCTTCCGCATTATAATATTGATAGAGCCAGCCCGTAAGCTGCACATTGCCGCGCCATTCCTCTGCCGGAACTGCGGCAAGCAGCATCTCCGGCAGTTCCTCCGGCAGACGCAGCCGCATCAGGGCATCCGCGTCCTCCGGAAATGCAGCGGGGAATTCCGCATGCAGCCGCGCAAACAGCTCCGGCATCAGCCGCTCCGGATCCGCGCACTGCCCGAAGACCTGCCATTGCTCCGGCACATTGACCTCCAGATACCGAAGCGCTGTCAGCCGGAAAAACCAGCAGAACGCGATATGCTCCGCCTGCCCGCCATACGGTGCAGCCGCCGTGCGCAGCATTCTGTGCGCATCCGCAGCAAACTGCCGGATCTTCTGTTTTCGCACAGCCTCTCGCTCCTTTCTGTTTCCGTTCACTGTCTCAGACGGACACGCATTCCGCCGACAGGACGCCTTCTGTTGCTTTGATCCGCGGCAGCAGCATGTCAAGCGAATCGTATTTTCGCGAACGCAGGGAAATAACCGCAGTAAAGACCGGCACATCAGTATCCTGTGATCCGGTCACCTGCAAATTGCTGATCGCAAAGCTGTTGTCCTTGCAGCAGCGCATGATCTGATCCAGCGCAGGCTTTTTAAGGTAGGTCAGTTCGATCTGAAACTCCGGCTTGTGCCTGAGGCTCCGGCTGAGCTTTGCGCAGAAAATCTCGACAAACAGCACCAGCAATGCCGCCAGAACCGCACCCTCATAGAAGCCGGCACCGATCGCCAGACCGATGATACCGGTTGCCCAGAGACCGGCAGCCGTTGTCAGTCCCTTGATCCTGCCCTTTCCCGTTACGAGGATCGTGCCGCCGCCGATGAAACCCAGACCGGAGACGACTGCTGCGCCGAGACGCGAAAGATCGGTCGGGAAGCCGCGATTGATCGCCAGATAGACGCCGGTCATGGACGCGACGGATGCGCCGAAGCACACAAGGACGTGCGTTCTCAGACCGGCAGAGCGGTTTTTATAGGAACGTTCCAGACCGATCATGCCGCCGCACAAAAATGCCGCGATCATGCGGAACAGAACATTCAGTGTTGTGATATCGCGAAAACGGTCCAAAACATGTATCATAGATCTGCTCCTTTCAGGCAATCAGTTCCCGGACTGCACAGACACACGGCAGCTCGGCAACAGACGAGAGCATTGCAGAATGTGAGCTTTGGTGCTTCGCAAGCTTCATCGAGAGGATTGCGGAGGGAAGCTGCCCGTCGGAAGGCTCCGAGCGTTCGATCTCCAGCTCAAAAATCCGGGCATCCAGCTTCTGCACGGTATCGGTGATTGTTTCGATATCCTCGATGCTGCTGAATTCCACGCTGATCGTAATATGGTGCATCTGCCGCTTGAGCCCGACCTCAATCCGCTGCATACCCTCCAGCGCAAACACGATAAAGAACACGGCGAACAGGACGCATTCATAAAAGCCCGCACCCGCAGCAATGCCCATGCCGGCGGCAGCAAACAGACCGATTGCCGAAGTCAGACCGGAGATCTGCTGATGCGCAACAGACAGGATCGTTCCCGCGGCAAGGAAACCGATGCCGGCGATGACCTGTGCGGCAAAGCGCGTGCCGTCAAATTTCAGCTCGCCCCGCGCCGATGCCCATGCCCACTGCCCGCGGATCATTTCATATTCATACATTGAGATCAGGACCGTCAGCGCCGCACCGATGCAGACGATCATATAGGTGCGCATTCCGGCATTGCGCTGTTTGCGCGAACGACCGAAGCCGACCGCAAAGCCGCCGAGTGCCGCAAGCAGAAGCCGCAGCGTTGCCGAAACCAGATTGAATTCACGCAGATATTCTATTATCTCACGCATATGAAACCTCCTGTCCCCGCAATGAAATACCTCATAATTATATCATAATATTTCGGAAAGTTCAATGGGAGCGTGACGAAAAAATCTCAGGAGGAAAGCATGGGGGCAAATACAATGCCCCGAAGCGTCATCAAACACTTCGGGGCATTTTCTGTATAGAAATCATTACATCGGCGGCATAATCATATTCTGCGCCAGATACGCTCTGGTCACAGGACTGTCTCCGACCGCACACTGCGGCGCACAGTACTGCACCATATTCACAATCCGGTCAATCTCCTCAGAGCCGCCGAACAGTTCATTGGAAAAGCGGTAATCCACGCGGTCGCCGTAGCAGTTATATGCGGCAAGGAACAGACCTGAGGGCTTGTTCTCATTCATCAGCGCACCGATCAGCGGAGAAATAAGCAGCGCAACGGCAGCAGCCGCACGCCGGTCCTCCTTACAGGCAAGCAGCATGTGCGAGGTCGGCATAAAGGTCGTCAGATCGCCCGGACGCATGATATAAGTCGGTGCCAGACGGAACTGATGCTTTTTGTCCTCATAGGTGACCTGTCCGTAAGACGCATTGATGATCTCTGCAACGCCTTCCGCGCCGCCGTACCGCCGGAAAATGAGATGCTCCGGCGCCCTCTTTTCACGGCTGCGGCAGACCAAAAATCCGATCAGACAGCCCAGCGCGATGAGTCCGAACACAAAATCCAGCCCCAGCAAAGCCGGAAGCGCGTTTTCCGTATCCGCCGCGGCGAACAGCAGTGTAATCAGTGCAGCCATTCCCTGCGTGACAATCATTCCGATCAGGCAGTGATTTGCGGGACGGGCAAGCTCTGCACTGACGCGCTCCATGACATCCTCGCCGCTGAGCGGGGTGGTCTGAAAGATATCTGTGGATTTCAAATTCTACATCTCCTTGTCAGGAAATACTTGCGTTTTTTCTGCGGGATTTCTTTACCGGCATCAGCGGAATCAGATTGGCTTCCTCCGGCAGAAGCGGTTCCAGCTTGGTGTCATATTCCGGCGGATTGAGTGCCGTATCCAGCACCGTCTCGACGCTCTCGCAGGGAATAAAGCGGATCGCCTCCCGCACGGTTTCATCCAGCTCGGAAAGCTCCGGCTCATTGCCCGCGGGAATCAGCACGGTTTTGATGCCGTTCTTATAGGCAGCCATGGACTTTTCGGTCAGACCGCCGATCGGCAGCACCCTGCCCTGCAAGGTGATCTCACCGGTCATTGCGACGTCATGCCGCACCGGAATGCCGCTCATCGCGGAGACCAGCGCAGTGAGCATCGTCACGCCTGCGCTCGGACCGTCCTTCGGGACAGCGCCCTCCGGCGCATGAATGTGAATATCCTTCGACTTGAACAGCTCCGGATTGATATTGTACTTCTTCGCGACAGAGCGCGTATACGAGATCGCGAGCTTCGCGCTCTCCTTCATGACATCACCGAGCGAACCGGTCAGCTGAATATCGCCCTTGCCGTCCATGGTGAGGACCTCAAGCGGCATCAGCACACCGCCCGCGCTGGTCCATGCCAGACCGTTGACCATGCCGACGGTATCCGCGGTCGAATAATAATCGCCGAGAAACTTGTGCGGTCCGAGTGCTGCTTCGACTGTTTCCGACGTATAGACGACCTTTTTGACGTCCTCGGTCAGCAGCTTCTTTGCGCATTTTCTGCAAAGGGAAGCAATATTGCGCTCCAGGGTACGGACGCCCGCCTCTTTGCCGTAATAGTCGATGAGGTCATAGATTGCCGCATCGGTAATCTTCATCTGTGCAGCCTTCAGACCGTTCGCCTTGAGCTGCTTCTTCACGAGATGCTCCTTTGCGATGTGGAACTTCTCCTGCCGTGTATAGGAATTCAGCTCGATGACATCCATACGGTCAAAGAGCGGCGCAGGAATCGCCGAAGCATCGTTCGCGGTGGTCAGGAACATCACGCGGGACAGGTCAAACGGCACTTCGATATAGTGGTCGCGGAAGGCATGGTTCTGTGCGCTGTCGAGAACTTCGAGCAAAGCCGCGGCAGGGTCGCCCTTGAAATCGCCGGAGAGCTTGTCGATCTCATCGAGCAGCACCAGCGCATTCATGCTCTTTGCCTGCCGGATCGCCTCGATGATTCTGCCGCACATTGCGCCGACATACGTCTTTCTGTGGCCGCGGATCTCCGCTTCATCGCGGATACCGCCCAGCGACACGCGGACATAGTTTCTGCCCAGTGCCTTCGCGATGGACTGCGCGATCGAGGTCTTTCCGACGCCGGGAGGACCGACTAAGCAGATGATCTGACCGGTCAGCTCCGGCTGAAGCGCATGCACGCTCATTGCTTCCAGCACACGCTCCTTCACGCGCTTGAGTCCGTAATGCTCCTTATTGAGCAGCTCCTCCGCCTTGCGGATATCGAGCTTCTCCTTGGTATAGACACCCCATGGCAGAGAGAGCACCGTTTCGAGATAGTTCGTGATGACATAGGCTTCCTGCGAGCCGGAGGGCATTTTATTGAGCTGATTTGCCTCCTTGGTCAGCTTCTGCTTGATTTCATCGGAGGCTGCGAGCTTTTCGATCTGGCTGAGGTATTTCTGCGGATCATTTCCGTCGCCGTCGCCCAGCTCCTCAGAAATGACGCGCTGCTGTTCGCGCAGATACATCTCGCGCTGTCCTTGATCTATGCGGGACTGCACCGTATTTTGCAGCTCTGTCTCGATCTTCAGCACTTCATTCTCGCGCACCAGCACGGCATAGAGCATTGTCAGCCGCAGGAACAGGCTGCCTTCTTCGAGCATCATCTGTCTGTCGTGATAATCGAAATCGAGGTTGGACCAGATGCCCTCAAAGAGCAGCTGCGGTTCTTCCTCGGAAAGAATCATCTCCGCAAATTCGCGGGGCATTTTCCGTCCGAGCTTGCAGTGTGCGGAAAACTCATCCTTGACGGAATTGACGATCGCCTGCATCTCTGCGGGGGTCGCCTTGGAGCGGCTGTATGCGGGCATGGGCTTATATTCCGTCTGCCAGTAGCCGTCCTCCTCCGGAGAATAGATCTTCGTCAGTCTGGCGCGGGACAGTCCCTCGACCAGCACGCGGGTACCTTCTCTTGCACGCATGACCTGTCTGATTTCGCAGATCACGCCGACGCGGAACAGGTCACGGACCTTGGGCTGAAGCACAGTCTGATCGCGCTGTGCAACAAGAATAATGCGCCGGTTGCCGTTGACGGCAGCATCGACTGCTTTTTTGGATTCGCTTCTGCCGATCTCGAAGTCAATCACCATATGCGGGAAAGCGACCAGACCGCGCAGTGCGACGACGGGCAGGATTTCCGGTTCCTGCTCGCGAACATCTGTTTCGTTGATTTGATCTTTCTCTTGCATGTCTGTATCCAATCTGCCCTGCGCGGCGGTAGTGCTTTGCTTTCACCGTGCGCAGCCGGCAAAAGCACCCGAAACCCGTATTATTTCATCATCCTTCTGACTATTGTTCTTCTATTATACATGATATTGCAAAAAAAAGCAAGCGGAAAAGAGTGACAGCCATGTGAAAGGAAGCTGAATTCTGAACGCGGGGTGAAAAGAATCTCCTGCGGACCCTGCCGCAGGAGATTCTTGAGATTTTACGCTGTCTGGAGCTGTTTTCCGTCGGCGCCGAACAGGAGCGGCGGCTTCTTTTCCGACACGCAGTCCGCGGTGATGACGACCCGTCTGACGTCCGCATTGGACGGAACATCGAACATGGTCTGCATGAGGATGCCTTCGAGAATGGCGCGGAGTCCGCGGGCGCCGGTTTTCTGTGCGATCGCGAGCTTTGCGATCTCAGCGAGCGCCTCATGCTCTGCTTCCAGCTCGATCTGATCATAGCGGAACAGCTTCATATACTGCTTGAGCAGCGCGTTTTTCGGCTCTGTAAGGATCCGGATGAGGGAATCCTCATCCATCTCATCGAGTGCGGTGATGATCGGGAGTCTGCCGACCAGTTCCGGCACGATGCCGAATTTGACGAGATCCTGCGGGATCACCTTGCGGAAGATGTTTGCAGTTTTCTCGGTCTTGGACAGTACCGGCGCGCCGAATCCGAGCGCGGAGGACTGTGTCCGGTTGATGATATGCTTTTCCAGTCCGTCGAAGGCACCGCCGCAGATGAACAGGATATTCTTGGTATTGATGTGGATGAATTCCTGATTGGGGTGCTTTCTGCCGC
>CAMNAY010000044.1 GCA_946531975.1 uncultured Ruminococcus sp.
CACAGCTTGAGCTTTCCTGCGCGTCCATCGGCGGCAAGGACTCCATGTCCGGTACGTTTGAGGATATCGACGTTCCGCCGACACTCGTTTCGTTCGCTGTCTCCACAGCCGATACCAAGCGCGTCATCTCGACAGAATTCAAAAAAGCCGGCAGCACAGTCATCCGGATCGCACCGGAATACAGCAGCAGCGGTCTTCCGAACTGGGCAAGTGTCCGCAGCGTTTTCGATCAGCTCGAACAGATCATCTCCGACGGCAGAGCAAATGCTGTCTGGACGGTCTCGAACGGCGGCGTTGCAGAGGGTCTGGCAAAGATGGCATTCGGCAACCACATCGGCTTTGAGTTCACCAAGACACTGCCTGAGCATATTCTCTTTGACACCTGCCCCGGCTCGTTCATCATCGAACTGAACGGTGCTGCAAAGGCTGGTGAGGAGGTCATCGGACGCACCACTGAGCAGTACAAGATCTTCAGCGATACGCAGACGATCAGTCTCGATACGCTTCAGAAGGCATGGGAGAGCAAGCTCGAATCCGTGTTCCCGTGCCGCATCAAGACCGCATTCGCGACGATCGAATCCTATGCACACAAAGCAGAAAGCCGTCCGGCACCTGCTGTGAAGGTCGCAAAACCGCGTGTTCTGATTCCGGTCTTCCCCGGCACAAACTGCGAGTATGACACCGCCCGTGCATTTGAGCGTGCCGGGGCAGTGCCGGAGGTTCTGGTTATCCGCAACCTTTCCGCTTCTGCGATTGAGGAATCCGTCGATGCTGCTGTCAAGGCGATCGAGAATTCACAGATGATCATGATTCCCGGCGGCTTCTCCGGCGGCGACGAGCCGGACGGCTCCGGTAAGTTCATCACCGCATTCTTCCGCAATCCGCGCGTCACAGAGGCTGTCCACAAGCTGCTGAAGGAGCGCGACGGTCTGATGCTCGGTATCTGCAACGGCTTCCAGGCACTCATTAAGCTCGGTCTTGTCCCGTACGGCGAGATTACCGATATGAGCGAGAATTCGCCGACACTGACCTTCAACACGATCGCACGCCACCAGAGCATGATGGTCACAACACGCATTGCGTCGAACAAGTCTCCGTGGCTCGCAGCCTGCGAGGTCGGCGACCTGCACACCATCCCGATCTCCCACGGCGAGGGACGCTTCATCGCATCCGGCTCGCTGCTCCAGCGTATGGCTGGCAACGGTCAGATCGCAACGCAGTATGTCGATCTCTCCGGCCGTCCGACCATGGACATCCGCTTCAACCCGAACAGCTCCGTTGACGCAATCGAAGGCATCACCTCTCCTGACGGCAGAGTCCTCGGAAAGATGGGTCACAGCGAGCGTATCGGCAGCGAAGTCTGCAAGAATGTCCCCGGCGAAAAGGATCAGAAGATCTTTGAAAGCGGCGTCAGGTATTTCGCTGACTGATGCATACAGAAAAGACGCTCTCGGAATAATCATAGAATATTTGCCCCTGCGAGCTTCCAAACACGCAGGGGCATTGTGTTGATTGCATATCGGTGTCCTGCCGTTTGTTTTTACCGGGCGCGAGCGGCAAATGGAAAAGTACAGCACTCGGTGAGAATGCTATTCCCCGCCGGCGGGCACTGCCTGATGCGCATTACAAATCGGTATCACTTCTTGACATTTGCTGCGAATTGTGCTATACTATCATCGGGCACACAGCGTGCTGAAACGGGTACTCCCCGCCGGAGATCCGATGGAAGCAAATCACCGCTGCGCCCGTTCAAGCAATGTCCGTGCTTGTATTGTATCCCAAACGGGAATAATAACAGGAGGAGGCATTTATTATGTCTGTAAAAGCAATCTCAGCCCCGAAAATGAACATCCGCACAATGGTCGGAATGGGCATTCTGACCGCAATCGTCATCGTGCTTCAGGCACTGGCAAGCCAGATCAAGTTCGGTCCCTTCAGCATTACGCTGGTACTCGCACCAATCATCATCGGTGCGGCAATGTACGGCTGGAAGGCAGGCGCATGGCTCGGCTTTGCCTTTGGCGGCATGGTTCTGCTGAGCGGAGACGCAGCTGCGTTCATGCAAATCAATGCAGTCGGTACGGTCATCACCGTCCTGACAAAGGGTATCCTCGCAGGTCTTGCAGCCGGCAGTGTCTATCAGCTGATCGCGAAGAAAAACAAGCTTGCCGCGGTCATCACCGCCGGCGTTGTCTGCCCCGTTGTGAATACCGGCATCTTTATTCTCGGATGCTATGCGTTCTTTCTGGATACTGTCCGCAGCTGGGGCGCAGCAAGTAATTACAGCAACGCAACTGCGTATATTTTCCTCGGTATGATCGGTGTGAACTTCCTGGTTGAGCTGGGCATCAACCTCGCGCTCAGCACCGTGATTGTCAGAATTCTGAATCAGGTTCAGAAGCCGACCACTGCGGCTGTCTGACGAAAGGAACCGTTATTTATGAAAATCCTGACTGTTGATATCGGCAACTCCAATATCTGCATCGGCTGTGTCAAGGATCACAAGGTCGAATTTGTCGAGCGTCTGAATTCCGACCGGCATAAAACCGATCTGGAATATGCCGTTCTGTGCAAAACCGTGCTGGAACTGCATCAGATCGACATTGCCGCACTGCGCGGCGCGATTATTTCATCTGTTGTTCCGCCGCTGACAGAGCTGCTCTGCAAGGCGATTGAAAAGCTGACGGGCATCCGCGCACTGGTCGTCGGGCCCGGCATGAAAACCGGCATCAACATTCTGCCGCAGGGCGTCGGCGCAGACCTCGTGGTCGGTGCAGTCGCGGCAATCCAGTTTTACGGCGCCCCGGCAATCATCATTGACATGGGTACCGCAACAACCATGACCGTCGTGGACAAGAATAAATGCTTCACCGGCGGCGTGATTCTTCCCGGCATCGCACTCGCACTTCAGGCGCTGGAGAACGGCACCGCACAGCTTCCGCATATTCAGCTCGAAGCACCGAAAAAAACGATCCTGACGGACACGATCGAATGCATGCAGGCAGGTGCTGTATACGGAAGTGCCGGCGCAATCGACGCGCTGATCGAACGCATGACGGATGAGCTTGGATATGATGCTACGGTCATTGCAAGCGGCGGGCTTGCTCCGATGATCGTTCCGCACTGCAAGCACAAGGTAATCATTGACGATGAGCTGCTGCTCAAGGGTCTTGATATTCTGTTCTATAAAAACTGCAAATAACAAAAAAAACGGGTCGTTCCTTTGTCGGAACGATCCGTTTTCTGTTATTTCTGAGCAACCGCTTCATACAGCGTGCGCTTGGGATATCCCGTCTCTGCTGCAAGCTGCTTGCAGACATCGGCGGCGCGCTCACCCGCGGCAATCCTTGCTTTCGCTTCGGCAAGAACCGCTTCGAGCGGAAGCTGATCTCCGGCACCGGTTTCTGCGGCACCTGCAATCACCAGCACGAATTCTCCGCGCGGTGCCTGTGCCTCATAATCCCTGATTGCATCCGCGAAGGTCGTCTTGCGGACCTCCTCGTGAATTTTGGTCAGCTCGCGGCAGATTGTCAGCGAGCGATCTTCGCCGAACACCGCAGCCATATCCCGCAGCGTCGTCAGCAGCTTGTGCGGGGCTTCATAAAAGACCATCGTCCGCTGCTCGCGCTTCAGTCCGTCAAGATGCGCGTGGCGCTGCTTCTTGTTCACAGAAAGAAATCCCTCAAAGCAAAAACGTCCGGTATCCTGTCCGGAAACCGCCAGCGCAGAAATCACAGCGCTCGGTCCGGGCACGACCTGCATCGGAATACTCTCTGCGATGCAGCGCTGAACCAGCAGTGCGCCGGGATCGGAAATGCACGGCATTCCGGCATCTGTGACGACTGCACACTGCTCTCCGGCGTGCAGCCGTTCTGCAATCTTTGCGATCACAGCCTCCGGACTGTGTTCATGATAGCTGACCAGCGGCGTATGCAGATCAAAATGCGTCAGCAGCTTGCGTGTCACACGCGTGTCCTCCGCAGCAATAAAGTCCACATTTTCGAGGATTTCCAGCTGACGCTCTGTGATATCGCCGAGATTGCCGATTGGTGTACCGACCACATATAACATACCGCTCATACGTATTTTTCTCCAAAATGACAGATTTGCGCCGCTTCACTCGTCATGCCTGCGCCCGAACGCATAAACAGCGTCGGCTCAATCTGCAAAAACGGCTTGGCGCCGAGCATACCCTCCAGCAGAAACAGCCACGGTGCATCCTGCGGCGTTTTGCAGACCAGACGCAGCCGCTTGGGCTCAATTCCGCTCTCCCGCATTGCGCACATGAAATCCGTCAGCCGCTCCGGACGGCAGCAGACGCAGAACCGCCCGTGATATCGCAGCAGCTTTGCCGCAGCCGTGCAGATGTCTGAAAAGCTGCATGCAGTTTCGTGCCGCGCGATCTGCTTTTGCGGATCCACAGAAAGAATGCCGGCTTCGTTCGCCTTATACGGCGGATTACAGGTCACAAGGTCGAGCGAATGCAGCGGTGCATCGTCCCATAAATCGCGCAAATCCGCGCAAACCGGTGTGATTGCCGGTGCCGGATCACAGGCTGCAAGTCCCTCGCGGAGCTGATCGATCGCGTCGGGCTGGATGTCTACCGCATAAACATGCTTCGGAGCGCCTGCCCGCTGCATCAGCAAGGGGATGATTCCGCAGCCGGTGCCGAGATCACAAACAGTGTCCCTCGCACGGTATCGGCTGAAGCCTGTCAGCAGAAAGGCGTCCGTGCCGAAGCTGTGGATTTCACTGCGGCAGACATACAGTCCTTGCTTCAGTTCTTCGAGCGCTCTCATGCCGGTGCCTGTGCGGTCTCCCCGCGCAGCTCCTTTGAGGCGACCGCATTCAGCGATTCGTCCGCCGTGATTCCTGCAAGATAGTTATAATATCCCTGTGCTGCAATCATCGCAGCATTGTCGCCGCAAAGCGCAACAGGCGGCATATAGAATGCAAAACCGTTCCGGTCACAGGCTGCCGACAGCATATTCCGCACGCCGGAATTCGCGGAAACTCCGCCTGAAAGCGCGATTGTGCGGTAGCCAAGCGCCTTCGCCGCAGCGATCGTCTTGTCCGTCACTGTCCGCGCAATCTCCTGCTGAAGCGCCGCAGAAAGGTCATCTTTATTAACCGGCTCACCGCGCTGCTCGGCATTGTGCAGAGAATTCACGATATAGGTCTTGAGTCCGGAAAAGCTGAAATCATACGGATTTCCGTCCATTTTCGTCTTCGGCAGATGAAACGCCGATGCATCGCCGCGCTGTGCGGCTTCATCAACATGCACGCCGCCGGGATACGGAAATCCCATTGCCCGCGCACACTTATCAAAGCACTCGCCTGCCGCATCATCGCGGGTCTTGCCGACCGTGCGGAAGGTGGTATAGTCCAGCACCTCTGCAATGCGCGTATGACCGCCGCTGACGATAATGCCGAGATACGGCGGTTCCAGTGCATGATGCGCGAGATAGTTCGCAGCGGCATGACCCTCCGTGTGATGGACAGGGATCAGCGGCTTTCCGCTCATCATCGCGAGCCCTTTCGCAAAGCTCACACCGACCAGCAGCGCACCGATCAGACCCGGCGCGTAAGTCACCGCGATGCCGTCAACCTCGTTCAGAGTCATATTCGCATCGACAAGCGCCTGCTTCACAACCCACAGAATGTTTTCGCAATGTCTGCGGGAGGCAAGCTCCGGTACGACGCCGCCGTACTGCTTATGCTCATCCGCCTGCGATGCAATCACATTTGACAGGATCACCCGTCCGTTTTCCACAACCGAAGCTGCGGTTTCGTCGCAGGAGCTTTCAATCCCCAAGATCCGCATACTGTCCCTCCTTGATGCGCCGTGCGATCTCACGTTCGAGCATATGGAACCGCTCCGGCTTGCCGTTTGTCTCCGGATTATCCATCGAAAGCTTCCGGTAATAGGTCTTTCCGCCCCATCCGTCCACATTTCCTCGCCGCATTGCGCCGAAAATGCGGGTTTTGAATCCGCTGTTCTCCTTCTCCTGCTCCCGAATAAAGATTTTCATATCTTCCCGGCGGGTATGCCCGTCCACGGGGCATTTGGACTTCACGACAGTCAAATCGGGACATTGATTTGCAGCATGGATAATATCGCGCTCCGGCGCAAAGCTCAGCGGACGGATCAACGTCAAATCCTTCCGCGAAAGATAGGATTTCGGCGCATAGCAGCCGATTCTGCCCTCAATAAACAAATTCATCAGAAATGTCTCAATGGCGTCGTCGTTGTGATGTCCGAGCGCGAGCTTGTTGCAGCCCAGCTCCTTTGCATGGTCATGCAGTGCTCCGCGCCGCATCTTCGCACACAGGCTGCAAGGATGCTTCTCCTCCCGCAGCTTGAATACGATTTCACCGATATGTGTCGGGATCAGGTGATATTCCACGCCGATCTGCTCACAATACGCAGCGACCGGTGAATAATCGGTCGGCTCGCCGTTGAACTGCGGGTCGAGCATAATGCCGACCAGCGTATAATCGACCAGATGAAACCGCTGGAACTCCCGCAGTGCGGTCAGCAGGACCAGACTGTCCTTTCCGCCGGAAATACCGACAGCAATCCGGTCTCCGTTTTCAATCAGATCAAATTCCTGTACTGCACGCCGCAGATAACCCAAGATTTTTTGCATACTTCCGCCTCACAAACAGCATGAAAAACGGGATGACAGATGCCCGCCATCCCGTTTCCGAATCAAAGCCTGATGATTACTCGTCATCCTCAGTCAGTTTGTCAGCTGCTTCCTCAACAGCTTCCTTCGCATCCTCTGCAAGATCAGCAGCCTTCTCAGCAGCATCCTCGACTGCGTCTTCCGCAGCCTCAACAGCATCCTCAGCGCCCTCTGCAAGATCGTCTGCGCAAACGCCGCAATCCTCGCAGAAGCAGTCATCATCGTCAAACTCGTCTGCGTCATAGCGGCAGCATGCCTCATCCTGACGCTTCTTTGCCAGAACGTAAGCAGCAGCACCCGCAGCAGCCGCTGCCATCAGTGCGAATACGGTTAATTTCTTCATAGTCATTCCTCTTTCTCCGCAAGGCGCTTCAAATTAGCCGGCAGTTACCGGTGACCGCTGCCCATGCGGCTGCAGCGATCCTCATGTTGTTATTATAACACAATTCTGAGAAGATTTCAAGGTATTTTTTTAATTTTTCAGAAAACTTGTATAGTTTTATCACACAGTAATGTGGTGCGTGTGATTCTGGTGTGTCCGGCAGTCCAGACGGTACTGTCCGCCGCCGGTCGGCTGCATGCCGATCTCATCATAAAAATGCTCCACCATCTTATTTTTCGCGGTCGGAAGATACTCGGCAGTCAGGTACGTAAAGCCGTTATCCAGTGCCATTTTGACAATCGCATCAAACAGGCAGCCCTCGACGCCGCGTCTCAGCACACGGCAGCTCATCAGCCATGTGTCAATGAACAGCGTATCCTCGCTCTGCTTTTTGCAGATGACGACGCTGATCAGACCGTGCTCGCCGAAGCGGTCAGAGAGGGTCATATAGCGCGTAAAATATTCCGGATTTTCCGCAACAGCGGCGATATCCGCTTCCGAATAGCGCACAGTGCGCAGATTGAACTGATTGGAGCGCTGTGTCAGCTGCGCGATGCGCGGATAGTGGAAGCTGTCAAAGGGCAGAATCTCGCCCTTCATATCAAGAGAGATCAGGTAATCGTCATAGCTGGTGAAGCTCGCCTGTGCAGCGGCACGGCTCGCCTCCGCCTGATACTGTGCGGTACGGGCTGCGTCCTCCTCGGAGTAGCTGACCGCCTCAAACAGATGCAGTCCCTCAACAAAGGCAGGCACCAGCGCCGGATCCTCCGGCAGCTCCGGAACCGTAACCTCCGGCAGCATCTCACGGACGAGATTCCGCTCGAAGGGGTTGTCATCGAGGAACACAAAGCTGTCCATCCCGATATTCAGCGTCTTCTGGATCTGCTGGATGTTCTGCGCCTTATTCTCCCAGTTCGCAACAAATGCGGCAAAATCCTCCAGCCGCAGCACCATCTCCGGATGCTTTTCAAACGGCTCTCTCGCCGTATCATCATTGTTCTTGCTGCACACTGCCAGCAGAATGCCGCGGCGCTTCAGCTCCAGCAGCCACTTTTGCAGCGCGATGAATGCCGGACCGTCGCCCAGCTCGCCGAGCTGGATCCCGTCGATGCCGTCATCACCGATGACGCCGCCCCAGAGGGTGTTGTCAAGATCCACGACGACGCATTTCTTGACTCTGCCGGCAAGCGCAAGCACTGTATCCAGCACTCTTGCGGCGACTGCGGGAAGCGCCTCCGGAATCACCGGCAGCTTTGCGAGATACCATGTCCGGTTCTCAAAGAAGTCCGCTCTGCCGCGCACCGCCTGCATTGTGCTCAGTGCGATCGGGTACACATACGGGAAATCCGCGGCGATGCGCTCGCTGAACAGCGCATTCAGCTTCCGGAGCTGATAGCCGAACGAAGCCGGCGTGCGGAGTGCGAAGCTGCCGAATACGGCATCCTCCTCCTCCGGGAAATCGAACATCAGGATCTTTGCGCGGCAGTTCGCGGCAGCAGCCTGCCAGAGTCCGGCAAAACGGCTGATCTCCTTTTCCGCGAATCCAGCACGCTCAGACGGCACAGTATCGTGAAAACGCGCCTTCACCTTCTCAACGGAGGCAAACATCAGGATATAATCCGGCTTGAACGCATACAGCTCCGACTGCGGGTCAAGGAGCTGCGCCTCCATCTGGTCGTAATCGGTATCCAATACCGCGAGCTGATGTCCGCGCCGGACCGATTCACCTGCCAGCGCAGCCGCAAACTGCTGAGTCGCGCAGTCTCCGACAATCGCGATCCGCTGTTTGGGTTCGGTGCATTGCTTTGCGAGTTTTCTGAGTGCGGTGTAGCTGATCTGTTCCAAAATCAAGATTCTCCTTCCAATGTTACTGTACCGTTTCGACTGTGAATAGATTTCTGTCTGTGACAAGCTCCACAACTGCCGTCGCAATCGCTTCGGCATATTCCTCCAGATGATTGTCAAAATTCTGATTATCCACTGCGGAGGTCATGAAGCCCATTTCGATCAGGCAGCTCGGCATATTGGTATTCCGGTTGACATAATAGTTATTGCTCTGCTCATTGGAGCTGGAATTCCGGTAGCCGGATTTGATGCCGCGGTTCTGTGCTATGCCGACGTCCTCCAGCAGCTCCATGATATAGGTTGCCAGCAGCTTGTCCATAGAATTGTCGCCGCCCGCATCGTTATTGACCCAGATTTCCACGCCGTCGCCGGTCAGAGCAGAGTTCCGGTGAATCGAAATAAAGAAATCCGCATTGGCTTCGTTCGCGATTGTACAGCGGTCCTTCAGCTCGACAAATACATCCGTTTCGCGTGTCATGATGACACGGATATTCGGGTACTTCTCAAACGCCTTCTGCACTGCAAGCGACAGCCGGAGCACATCATCTTTTTCAAGGCGTGTCGGCGTATTCGGATCGTTCAGTGCGCCGGCATCCTTTCCGCCGTGACCCGCGTCGATCACAACGACCAGCTCTTTTTTGGTATTGACCGCCGGATCTGCGAGCTGTGTGCCTTCCTGCGGGTCTGTTGCAGTCGGAAGCGTCTGCTCGACGATATCCATGCTGCTCGGTTCCGCAGCAGAGATCTCGCTCGCAGGGTTCTTTCCCTTATGCGAACTGCCGTTACAGCTGAAACAAAGAATGAGAATCAGCAGCAGAACAGGACCGAACACCAATCCTACGCGGTCCCAGCGTATTCTTCTTCGTCTTGCCATTTTGCATCTCCTGAAATATAAGCGTCAGCAATCTGCCATTGTCATTATAGCACACTTTTGACAAAAAAGCAAGGTTTCCGCCGCAAATTGCCTGATTCCGGCATTTTTGCGGTATTTCGAACCTCCGAATGCAGATTCGCAGACGCTTTCCGCGTTTT
>CAMNAY010000045.1 GCA_946531975.1 uncultured Ruminococcus sp.
CTTCGTGAAACACGGAGAGAACCTTAAGGAGAGGGGAGAATGAGCGACGAAGGAGCGATCTTCCCTCTCCTTGTGGTTCTTGCCCTCGCATTCGCGCCCCGCGCCCGGCGAAAATAAACGATAGGACACAGGATAAAGAGAGAATGACAAAAACAATACGAATCAAAGCTCGACCCAAAACTTTCATTTTGCGCTCATCGGGCGTTTGGCGAGACTGCTCTCCCCCTTTTGCAGCTGATTATTTGTGATACTTTCCGCCCGTGCTGATCTGAAATGCGCGGTAAATCTGCTCGGCCAGCAGCACCCGTGCAAGCTGATGCGTAAAGGTCATCTTCGACATGGAAAAGCGCATCGCTGCGGCGTTTTTCACACTGTCATGCAGCCCGAAGCTCGACCCGATCACAAAGCTGAGCGCGCTGTCTCCGGACACCGCCGCCCTGTCGAGATACCCCGCAAATTCCTCACTCGAAAGCTGCTTTCCCTCAATGCACATGGCTACAATCTTCCCCTTGCATGCCTGCATGATCGCCCGGCTCTCATTGAGCAGTGCCGCTGCAATCTCCGCCTCTGAGGGCGATTCCGGCAGCCGCGATTCATTCAGCTCCGTCACCGAAAATTTACAGTACCGTCCAAGCCGCTTTTCGTACTCCGCAAATGCCTCGCGGAGCCATTTTTCTTTCAGCGTCCCGACAGTCACAAGCTGTATCTGCATCAAAACGCAATCATCCTCCCGTCCTCCGGTTTTGCAATGTCAAGCAGGTAATCCCGCCCGCAGACATAGCCGCCCAGCGCCGCGGTCACGGTCTGCCTTGCCCGCTCCGGTGTATTATTGTGTTCGCTGAGATGCCCCAGCACAAGATGCACGGTTCCGTTCTGCACGAGAAACCGCGCCAGCTCGCCGCTCTGGATATTTGACAGATGCCCGAAATTCGAGCTGATACGCTGTTTCAGACATTCCGGATACGGTCCTGTCCGCAGCATCTGCACATCGTAATTTGCTTCGAGCAGCACAAGCCGGCAGCCCTTCAGCACCGCCTGCACATCTTCCGGCGCATATCCCAGATCGGTGCAGACCGCGCAGCTCTGTCCGTCCGGCATGGTAATGCGGTAGCCGCAGCTCTGCACGGTATCATGCGATGTCGCAAAGGGCATGAGGGTCATGCCGCCGACTGTGACCGGCTCGGTCAGTGCGCGGACATCGGCTTCCGGCTCGACATAATGCCCCGCGAACAGGCTTTCGCGGGTCTGCGGCTGCGCATAGACAGGGATGCCGGTCTGCCTGCACAAGACACGCAGTCCGCTGACATGGTCGGCGTGGTCATGCGTCACGAAAATGCCCTGCACCGCACTGAGGGGAATCCCTGCACGGGTCAGCGCCTCCCGCAGACGCTTTGCGGAGACGCCCGCGTCGATCAGCACACCGCCGGAGGGCGTCCCGACGAACGATGCATTGCCCTTGCTGGAGCTGAACAGCGGATAGATTCTTGCCATAGTTTTTTCAGTCCTTACGTCATTTTCTGATTCAAAAAACAAAAAGCAGGGCGAAACACTCCGCCCTGCTGCTCATTCTCAATTATTACACCGCATCCTGACGGGCAATCTGCGCATGGTCATGTTGCACTGCGTCCTGAGGGACAGTTTTTTTTTCAATACAGGCACCCAGCGCACGGAGCTTGCCTTCCATGTCGGCATAGCCGCGCTCAATGTGATAGATGTCCTCGATCGTCGTGATGCCGCTTGCAGCGAGTCCGGCGATCATCAGTGCCGCGCCTGCGCGCAGGTCACATGCCTTCACGGGTGCGCCGGTCAGATGTCCGGTGCCCTCAATGACAGCGACCTTTCCGTCAACCTGAATATCGGCGCCCATTCTGCGCAGCTCATCGACATACTGGAAGCGCTGCTCGGAGACGCCCTCTTTGATCATGCTTGTTCCCTCTGCGAGACAGAGCAGCGCGGAAATCTGCGGCTGCATATCTGTCGGGAAGCCCGGATGCGGACGGGTCTTGATGCTGGTCTTGACCAGCGGACCGTCAACCGAGACACGAACAGCATCATCGAACTGCTCGATCTTTACGCCGATCTTCTCCATCACGCTGATGATCGACTCCAGATGCTTCGGGATGACATTTTTCACCAGCACATTGCCGCCGGTCGCGGCTGCCGCGACCATATAAGTACCCGCCTCGATCTGGTCGGGGATCACGGCATAGCTGGTTCCGCGGAGATACTTCGTGCCGCGGATCTTAATGGTATCGGTTCCGGCGCCCATGATATCGGCGCCCATAGAATTCAAAAAGCTCGCAAGATCGACGATATGCGGCTCCTTCGCGGCATTTTCGATGATGGTCAGGCCCTCCGCCTTGACGGCTGCGAGGATCGCGTTCATCGTTGCGCCGACGGTCACGCAGTCAAAGAAGATCTGCGTACCCTGAAGCCCGTGTTCGCCCGTCGTGATATCGACCATGCCCTGCTCAAGGCGCGTAAATGCGCCGAGCCGCTTAAAGGCTTTCATATGCTGGTCGATCGGTCTGTCGCCCAGCGGACAGCCGCCGGGCAGGGACACACGGCAGTGACCGAAGCGTCCGAGCAGTGCGCCCATGAAATAATAGGACGCGCGCATTCTCCGCGCACTTTCATAAGGCACGGTATAGCTCAGCACGCCGCGCGTATCAATGCGGTAGGTGTGCGGTCCCATATAGGTCACTTCCGCACCCAGCTCACGCAGGATCCGGAGACTGATCTCCACATCGCTGATTTCCGGAACATTCTCGATCACGCACGGTTCATCGGACAGGAGTGTTGCGGGCAGAATTGCGACGACCGCATTCTTTGCTCCGCTGATCTCCACCTCGCCGCGCAGGGTGCGTCCACCCTTGATGACAAATTTTTTCGGTGTCTTCACGATCTGTTCTCCTTGTTCTTCACATGTTTTCTCTATGGGTTTCATCAGCGCCGTTTTTTCTGTATGTGACGCTGTGGTTTCCTTACCTGTTTCCAAACGGCTCCATCATCCTTCTGTATTGTCTTTGTATTGCCCGATCATTGCGGGGGAACCGGTACGGAGCGCTGCGCCGCACCGACCTTTTTGGGGATTACGATGCGGGTGAGAATGCCTTACCCTCGGCATTCAGCCATACGGGGGCTGAGCCGTCATACTCTGTGACGACTGCTTTTTCAATGACGACAGGCTTCAGCGGCTTGCTGCTGGAATTGACCTCCGTTTTCTGGATGGCAAGGACATGTTCCATGCCTTCAAAGACCTGTCCGAATACTTCATATCCGCCGTCGAGGTACGGCACGCCGCCGACCTGCTGATACAGCGCTTCTGCTTCCGGCGAGAACGAATAGCCCGCATCGCGGTACGCCTTGAAATCCTCCGCGGTCGGAATCGTGCCGGTGACGATATAGAACTGGCTCTTGTTCAGCTTGTCCTGTCCGATCGCATAAGCGACCGCGCCGGTCACATGGCAGAGATCCGGCGAGATTGTCTGGCTGAAGCCTTCCGAGCTGCCCCATGCATCGACACCGCCGGTGCCGTTGCCCTTGGGGTCACCGCCCTGAATGACAAAGCCGTCCACGACCCGGTGGAAGATCAGCTCGTCATAGAAGCCGTTTTCCGCAAGCGTCAGAAAATTCTCCGCGCCCTTTGCGGTTTTTTCCGGAAAGAGGCGGATTTTCACATCGCCGTAATCTTTAATGGTCAGCACAACGATTTTATCGCCCTTCTGCGGCATCGTGAAGTTCGCGATGCTGCCCGCCGAAACCGCCGGCTGCTGCGCAATATCATTTTCAGCGATGCCGCTGTCGAGCTGAACTTCCTTTTTTCCGCAGGCTGTCATGCCGCCGAGAAGTCCTGCACACAGCAGTACCGCAGTCAGTTTTTGCATCGAATGCTTTCGCATGAAACAATCTTCCTTTCCGCATCCTGCTCCATTTGAACACAAACGCACAGGATACAGTACTGTTCCGATTCTATTATATCACGTTTTCTCTCATTTGTAAAGCAAAAATTCATGATTCTGTCATCTTTTTCTAAGAAATGGAAATCGCCCGCGCCGGATTTATCACATTTTTAGTCCTGCGAAGTGATCTCGATGCCGGTAATGAGGATATCCTCCTTCGGGCGCATGTCCTCCGGCTCGCCGATCAGTTCGGCGCCGGTGATCGCATCGAGGATCTCCCAGCCCTGCGTCATCTGACCGAAAACCGTGATCTGCTGCGAATAATTCGGGATGCCGCCGTGCTCGATGAACGCATCTGCCATGAGCTGTGCGCCGTCGCTTTCGTCCTCGCGCAAGCCGTCCTGAATCTCCTGCGTCATCTCGATCGAATTCGCGACCAGAAAGCGGCTGCCGCAGTAGGTCTTCTGCTTTTTGCCGGTCAGCGTGCGCCAGAAGCTCTTTTCGGTTCCGGTCGTCAGCGAGCAGAGTGCGCCGCGCAGCGGCCAGAGCTTCGGGGTCAGCTCCTGCGGGACGCGCTCCTGCGCGGTGCCGAGCTTGCCCTCCGGCAGATTGCCCTCACGGTCTGCGCTGCCGCCCGCAAAAAAGACATCCTTCTCGACGCGGAACACATATGTACCGTCATAATATCCGCTCTTTGCCAGCTCCGTAAAATTCGCCACGGCTTCCGGTGCTTCCTCCGGATACAGCTTGAAGGTCATATCGCCCGCTGTTGTGTGCATCACGGCGAGCGTATCGCCCTTCTTTGGCTCCTCCAGCTGGATCAGCTCAATGTCCTCGTAATTGATGACCGCCTGATAACGGTTCGTCAGCATAAACCAGAACGAAAAAGCAAGCGATGACAGCAGCGTAAACACCATGCACAGGGTCAGTGTGCGGACCAGTCGTTTCTTTCCTCCTGCTGCCTGCGGCTTCGGACCACTTAATCTCATAACAGTATTCTCATCCTTCTCATTTGCATCGGTTCATTTTTTGGGGTATACCGTATTATTATACCATATCAGACCGGAAAAATCAATGGTAACCGAAAAAAACGGCGGTGACTCCGGCGCAAAGCTCAGAGAAGGATTAGAATAAAGTATAAAATAGTGAATTGCTGCAAAATTCACATAGTGGCGCGCTCTGCGGTGCGCGAAAACTTTTGTGATCATCCTATTCCAGCACTCGGTGAGAATGCTCCCCGCTGCCGCGATCAGCGGCGGCTATGAGACTCATTGGGTGATGCGAGGCTGTGCTGCCTTCAGCAACTCGCCGGCAGGGGCTCCCCTTCGGCGGCGGGGAATCAGTCCGAAGCTCACTTCCAGTGCGTGATCTACTGCCAGCAATACCTCCCGCGGAATCTCACCCATGCACTCCTTTAGCCGCTGCTTGTCAATCGTCCGGATCTGCTCCAGCAAAATTACACTGTCCTTCCGCAAGCCGCACCCCGCCGACGGCAGCGAGATATGCGTCGGCAGCTTCGCCTTGTCCAGCCGGCTCGTAATCGCCGCCGCGATCACCGTCGGACTGTACCGGTTGCCGACATCATTCTGTATAATCAGTACGGGGCGGATTCCGCCCTGCTCAGAGCCCACAACCGGACTCAGATCTGCATAATATATTTCGCCGCGCTTGACTGTAATCATTGCTCATGCTTCCTTTCGTTTTGCCGCTCACCGGCGTCTGCTCATAGTCTGCCCGCTTTTTCTGCGCTTAATCATCCCGCGGTGCTTCTGTTCTATTCTATGTCGATTCCGGTCGGTCTGTGCCGGTTCGGGATAGATTTCATTCACCGGCATTGTATACAAAATACCGTTCGTGGCAAGATAAGCGAATGTACAAAATGGAGAAATCAATTTGTTATAACAAATACGTTGTACGCAAACGTGCAAATTTTGCCCCGAATGTACCCCATTTATGAACGGCGTTTGCGATCCTCTCTCCCGCTCCGCTGTTCGCTGCACAATGCCATATGGCACAACAAAACACAGAAAGGCGGTGGTTTTTATCCCGAAGAACAATGCCGCGCAGGGCAGGCTCAAAGCCTTCTGCCGCTGGTATCTCGCCTGCGGCAATGTCCGCGAGGCGGCGCTCCGTGCCGGACTGGATCCGGTTTCGGCGGAGGAACAGGGGCTGCTGATGCTTCAGAAGCCCGCCTGCCGCGCCTACCTCGCTCAGCTCGCTGCCCAGCCGCCCCTCCCCTTGCAGAGTCTCGTCATCGCGGGGCTCTCCCGTCTCGCCTTCGGCGCTTCCAATGATGCCGCAAAGCTCGTCTTCGCTGAAAAGCCCCTGACCGCAGAGCAGATCGAACAGCTCGATCTGTTCCATGCCGTCAGCTTCCGGCAGGACAAAAACGGCATCGAAATCCGGCTCGCCGACCGCCAGCACGCCATGGAAAAGCTGCTCGAATACGCCTATGCTTCCGACTCTGCGGCGGCTGCTTCCGCGCTGCTCTCGGCGCTCGGTGCAGACAGTGAGGAGGTGAACAGCTACGGATGCTCCGATCTCCCTGAAGCCCTTTTCCGACAAGCAGAAGACGGTCCTGAACTGGTGGCTCCGCCCGCAGACCCGCCATTATGACGCGATCATCTGTGACGGCGCCGTGCGCTCCGGCAAGACCACTGCCCTCTCGCTCGGCTTCGTCTTCTGGGCAAGCACCTGCTTCAACGGGCAGTCCTTCGCAATCTGCGGCAAAACCGTCACCGGCGTCCGCAGAAACCTCGTGATGCCGCTCTGTCAGATGCTCAGGGCGATGAATTTTCACATCGAGGAACGGCTCAGCCGCTCCTACCTCGACATCTCTTTCGCCGGTCACACAAACCGCTTCTACTGCTTCGGCGGAAAGGACGAATCCGCGGCTGCACTCATTCAGGGCATCACGCTCGCCGGCGTGCTGCTCGATGAAGCCGCACTCATGCCGCGCTCCTTCGTCGAACAGGCGGCTGCCAGATGCTCCGTGGACGGCTCGAAGCTCTGGTTCTCCTGCAATCCCGATCAGCCGTCTCACTGGTTCTACCGCGAGTGGATCCAATGCGCAAAACAAAAACATGCGCTCTACCTGCACTTCACCATGGACGACAATCTCACGCTCTCCCCTGCCGTCCGCAGACGCTATGAACGGCTCTACCACGGCGCCTTCTACGACCGCTATGTCAAAGGTATCTGGACAACTGCACAGGGGCTGATCTATCCCATGTTCAGCCCGAAGCTCCACGTCGGTTCGCCGGACTGCGAACCGGAGCGGTTCGTGATTTCCTGCGACTACGGTACGATGAATCCCGCCTCATTCGGGTTATGGGGTCTTTGCCGGGGATGCTGGTTCCGGATTGCCGAAAGCTACTATGATGCGAGTCAGACCGGTCTGCCGCGCACCGACGAGGAACACTATGACGCACTCTGTGCCCTCGCCGGAAACCAGAACATTGAACAGGTCGTCATCGACCCCTCCGCCGCAAGCTTCATCGCCTGCATCCGCAGACACGGCAGATTCATCGCCGTCCCTGCGAAAAATGATGTTCTCTGCGGCATCCGCAGAACCGCAGATGCCCTCAGAAACGGTGAGATTAAAATTGCGCCGGAATGCTCCGACACGCTCCGCGAATTCTCACTCTATGTCTGGGATGAACGCGCAGACCGCGATGCACCGAAAAAAGAACACGATCACGCAATGGACGATATCCGGTACTTCGTCATGACCGTCATTGACGCCCCGCAGGATCATGCCTTCTTTGCTGCCTCCGTCGCGAGAGCCTGACCGAATTCTCAAAAAAGGTGGTGTTACTTTGGCTTTTCATCTGTTCCGCAGGAAACCCGCAGGGCGCTGCGAGCTGCCGCTCCTGCTCCCCTCCCCAAGAGCTGCACCGAAGCATGACCTCACGCTCGATGCGCCGCCGCAGCCCGCACCTGCCGAATACCGGCTCTACGATGCACTGCGGTTTCATGTGCCGGTCATTGATGCGGCAATTCAGAAGATCGTCCGGCTTACGGGCGGCTTCCGGCTCACCGCAGAAGATCCGCAGGCGCAGGAGATTCTCGATCGCTTCTGCGAGAATGTCCCTGTCAATGCCACAGGCTCCTCGCTCCAGCTCTTTGCCGATCAGATGCTCGACAGTCTGCTCACTTACGGCAATGCTGCCGGGGAGATTCTCATGAATGAGGATGCGCCTGCCGCACTCCTCACCGTCAAGCCCGATGTCCTCCGGATCCGTCCCGAAAAACCGGACCGCTGTGCGTTCTTCACAGCAGATCCTCAGACGGGCGCAGAACATCCGCTGCTGCACCCCGAACGGCTTTTGTTCGCCGCGCTCAACCCTCCGGCGGGCAGCATCTTCGGGGTCTCCCTCCTGCGCGGGCTGCCTGCCGTCTCCGGCATCCTCCTGCGGATTTTTGAATGCGTCGGGCAGAATTATGACAGGGCGGGCAATGTCCGCTATGCCGTCACCTACCGCCCCGACAGCAGCTCCGCTGCCTTCGCAAAAGAGCATGTGCAGCAGATCGCGCAAGCCTGGCAGGACGGACTGAATGCCGCGAAATACGGCGAGCCGCAGGACTTCATCGCGGTCGGTGACGTCGATATCAAGGTCATCGGCAACGACAACCGGCTCTTTGACACCAATGTTCCCGTCCGGCAGCTGCTCGAACAGATCGTCGCAAAGCTCTCAATCCCGCCCTTCCTGCTCGGTCTCTCCTGGTCCTCAACCGAGCGGATGTCCAAACAGCAAGCCGATATCCTCACCTCAGAGCTGGAATACTTCCGGCGCGTCCTCTCACCGATGCTCCGGAAAATCGGAAACGCGGTCCTCAAGGCGGAAGGGCTTGACTGCGCTGTCCGTGTCGAATGGGACATCATCAACTTGCAGGACGAGACCGAGCTTGCCGATGCACGGCTCAAAAATGCACAGGCGGAGGAAATCGAGCTGCGAAATAAAACACGCCGCGGACAGCCGGATTGAGGCAGCCGCGCTCTGTTCCGTCATCCGCTTAAAACTGCGCAAATGCGCGAAATTCATACTGAAAAGGAGATTTGTTATGTACGATTCTGTGAAACTCGAAAAAGGCATGTACCACCTCGCAAACCGTTCCTTCTCGCAGGCGCTGGAGGAGGCTGACCCCTCGGCACAGTATGCAGGCACGCCCATGCAGAACCTCGATGCCTTCGAGCGTCAGCTCAAGCGCTTCGGCATCCGTGTCTCCGGCGCCGACTGCGATCAGGTCGAGAAGTTCTTTACCACAACCGAGAGCGCGGTGCTGTTCCCCGAATTCGTCCGCAGAGCGATCAAAAGCGGCATGGAGGATTCCCTGCTGCCGGAGCTGACCGCTGCCTCCGCAAAGGTCAATGCCACCGCCTGCAAGGGCTTCTCGGTCGATGAAACCGACGGCGCCTACTCGACGGTCACCGCGGAGGGCGCTGTCCTCAAAAAGACGGCAATCAAGGAGGGCACCAGCTTCGCACTCGACAAGTTCGGACGCATCATCACCGCTTCCTATGAGACCGTCAGACAGCAGCGCATCGACGTCTTTGCCGTCATGCTCCGCGCCGTCGGCAAAAAGCTCGCGGGCGCAATCGCTGCAAAGGCACTGAACGTCATCAAAAATGCTGCGGATTCCTTCGATGCACAGGGCTCCGCAGTCGCTTACGGCGACCTTGCCGCACTCTACGGCAAATTCACCGACTATGACCTCACGGCAGTCATCGCTTCGCCTGCCAATGCTGCCGCGATCCTCGCCATGACCGAAATGCGCGACCGCTCCCTCGGCACCGACGGCGAGATCCGCCTGCCCTTCGGCGCAAAGCTGCTCAAGGACGGCTCGATCGGTAACGGCACAATCATCGGCATCTCCCGCAATTTTGCCCTCGCTGCCTACACAGGCTCCGATGTGCTGCTGGAATCTGACCGGCTCATCGACTGCCAGCTCGACCGCATTGCGGCATCTGTCCGCATCGG
>CAMNAY010000046.1 GCA_946531975.1 uncultured Ruminococcus sp.
CACCGGGGATACCGAGGTTCAGGTTGCCGGATTTTTCCGTCACAATTTCACCGGTTGATCCGTACAGCAGCGGAATTCCCTGCATAATCGCACGCTGTAAAAAGTTTGCAAGCATCATGATGTTTTCGCCTCCTTTTCACGGAACTGCACCTTATACTGAATGAAAAATTCGCAGCCGATAATGAAGAAAATGATGATACCGGTAATAATATCAGAGAATGATTTGTTCAGTCCCAGCCGTGTGGATACCTGTGATGCACCCTTATCCAGAAAGACCAGCAGGAAGGATGTCAGAACCATGAGCATCGGGTTGAACTTCGCCAGCCACGAGACCATGATCGCAGTGAATCCCCTGCCCCCTGCCGTATCACGGGAGATTGTGTGATCGGTGCCGGAGACCAGCAGAAAGCCTGCAATACCGCAGACCGCGCCGGAAATCAGCATGGTGCGGATAATGACCTTCTTCACGGGGATTCCGATATACCGTGCGGTATTCTCACTCTCGCCGACAACCGTGATTTCATATCCGTGCTTGGAATATTTCAGATACACAAACATCGTAAAGGTCACGATCAGAACGATCAGAATATTCAGCAGATACTCATAATTTCCAAGTACCGGCAGCCAGCCCGCACGGGTTGCGCGGTTGATGATGCCGACCTGTCCCGATCCTTTCGGCACCGACCATTTATACACAAAGAACGACACAAGCTGGATCGCGATATAATTCATCATCAGTGTAAAAAGTGTCTCATTTGTCTGCCAGTGTGCGCGGAAGAATGCCGGAATGAATGCCCAGAGCGCTCCGGCGGCGACACTTGCAATCAGCATCACCAGCAGCAGCACCGGTGAGGGCAGCTTATTGCCGCAGAGAATCATGCATGCGGCAGTTGCCAGACCGCCGGCAAGCACCTGCCCTTCGGCACCGATATTCCAGAAGCGCATCTTGAACGCAGGCGTCACGGCAACCGACACACAGAGCAGCATGGCAAGACTCTGCATCAGATTCCAGACGCGGCGCTCCGTGCCGAATGCACCGTCGAACATCGTTGCGTAAATGCTGAGCGGATTTTCCTTCGTCAGCAGATACGACACCAGCCCGCTGAACACCAGTGCGAGCAGGATCGCAGCAATCCGGATGAGCCATGCTTTCTGCCATGCGATGCTGTCACGCTTTGCGATATGAAACAGCGGTTCTTTGACCGTGCTTTTATGCTTCGTTTCCGCTGCCATGTGCCGTTCCCTCCTCTGCGGAATGCTCCGCTGTGTTTTTTGTCATAAGCTGTCCGATCTGTTCTTTTGTCGCAGTACGTGCATCGACAATGCCGGAGATTCTGCCGGAGCTGATGACCATAATCCGGTCACAAAGCTCAATCAGGACGTCGAGATCCTCACCGACGAAGATCACGGCAGTACCGTTTTCCTTCTGCTGATTCAGCAGGTTGTAGATTGTAAAGGATGCATTGATATCAAGTCCGCGAACGGGATAGGCTGCCATCAGAACAGTCGGTGATGCGGCGATTTCACGCCCGACCAGCACCTTCTGTACATTGCCGCCGGAGAGTCTGCGCACCGGAGTTGCAGCGCTCGGCGTCACGACCTCCAGCTCCCGGATGATCTTTTCGGCAAGGGTCTTCGGCTCCTTGCGCTCCAGAAAGATCGACCTGCCCTTTTTATAGCTGCGCAGCATGATATTGTCAACAATGTCCATATTGCCGACCAGACCCATGCCAAGCCGGTCTTCCGGCACAAACGACAGCCGCACGCCAAGTTCTCTGATCTGCTCAGGCGTCTTATCGCGGAGATCATCCTGCTGATTCGTCTTCGGGTTGAGATAGAGAATCTCGCCGTTCACATGCTGCAAGCCTGCGATTGCTTCGAGCAGCTCACGCTGTCCGCTGCCGGCAATGCCCGCAATGCCGAGGATTTCGCCCGAACGCGCCGTGAAACTGACGTCATGCAGCATCTCTGTCCCCTCGCGGTTCTTGCAGGTAATGCCCTTGACAATCAGCCTGTCTGTGGGATTCTTCGGTTCCGAGCGCGCAATGTTCAGCTCAACCTTCCGTCCGACCATCATCTCCGTCAGCTGACTTTCGTTGGTCTCTGCGGTATTGACGGTTCCGGCGTACCTGCCTTTGCACAGCACTGTGACCTGATCTGACAGCGACAGCACCTCATGCAGCTTATGCGTGATAATAATAATCGCCTTGCCGGCATCGCGCATTCTGCGCAGAACCGCAAAGAGCTTCTGTGTTTCCTGCGGGGTCAGAACGGCAGTCGGCTCATCAAGAATGAGGATATCGGCACCGCGGTACAGCACCTTGAGAATCTCGACAGTCTGCTTCTCAGAGACTGACATCTCATGGATCTTCTTGTTCGGGTCCAGATCGAAGCCATATCGGCTGCTGATCTCCTGTACACGCTCTGCGGCGCGCTTCAGACTGAACCGTCCTTCCTCCTTCAGTCCCAGCACAATATTCTCCGTTGCGGTAAAAATATCGACCAGCTTAAAATGCTGATGAATCATACCGATCCTGCAGCGAAACGCATCCTTCGGAGATCGGATCACGACCTCCTCCCCGTCCACAAAGATCTTGCCGTGATCGGGAAAATAGATGCCGGAGATCATATTCATGAGCGTCGTCTTTCCGCTGCCGTTTTCGCCGAGAATGGAGAGAATCTCTCCGTGATAGACCGTCAGGCTGATATCGTCATTTGCGACGACCTCACCGAACCGCTTTGTAATATGCTCCAGATGAATTGCAGGAACGCCGCGGTTTGTATCTGCCGGTGCTGTTTTTTCTGCATGCTGCTCCATGCGCGCCCTCCTTTGCGTGACAAAATGGTTCAGGCGGGGCGCTGTTGTGTGCCCCGCCCGATTCCGGCTGATTGAATATCAATACATGTCGTTCAGCAGCGTGATGCCGTCGATGCGGAGATCGAAATACGGCGCAGAACGGTATTCGGATTCATGGAAGAAGCCGTCCTTGATCGCTTCGGTATCCCCCTTGTATTCCGCATCGGTGTCAACGTCAGCGATATAGGTGCTGAGCTGATCGCCGCCCATCGTGAAGCAGGCGGTATCGAAGACATGCACCTTGCCGCTCTTGAGGTCTTCCATTGCTGCATTGATTGCCTCCTGCGTACCGGGTGCAGCAGCCTGCTCATTGACATCCGTGAGCAGAACCGAACCGGTCGAAAGGCTGCCCGTCCAGTCATACGGAATATCCTTGCCGTCCAGCACGCTGTTGATCGCGAACTCATAATACGGTGCCCAGTTGATGCGCGAAGAAACAATAAACGTATTCGGGCAGGCATCCTTGGTGGAGCCGTTGTAGGAGACATTCGGAACGCCGGCATTTTCGCAGGCAGTCGGTGCGCCCATAGAGTCTGCATGCTGGGAGATCAGCACACAGCCCTTGTTGATCAGCGTTGTTGCGGCTTCCTTCTCAGCGGTCTCATCATACCATGAACCGGTAAACTGCACCTGCATGGTCACACTCGGACAGACAGACTTTGCGCCGAGGTAGAAGGAGGTGTAGCCGGAGATAACCTCTGCGTAGGTAAATGCGCCGACATAACCCATCACTGCCTGATCCGGCGTGATCTTGCCGTCGTCGATCATCTCATTGAGCTTGAGACCCGCAGCGATGCCGGCGAGATATCTGCCCTCATAGATCGAGGCAAATGCATCCTGAAAATTCTCCTTCTTCTCCGTATGCGCCAGTGTACCGGTCGCGTGGCAGAACTGAACGTCAGGGAACTGCTCGGCTGCTTCGAGAATATAGGACTCATGACCGAAGGAATCCGCGAAGATGATGTTGCAGCCCTGATCCGCGAGATCGACCGCAGCCTCCTTGCATTCGCTGTTCTCCGGCACATTGGTCTTGATGATGATCTGATTGTCCTTCAGACCGAGGTTCTTCTTTGCCTCGTCCATTGCCTTGATAAAGTTTGCATCATAGGTCGAATTATCATCATGGAGACAGATCAGACCGATCTTGATGTTGTCCTTGGTCACATTGCCGCTGCCGCCGTTGCCGCCTCCGCAGGCAGTCATTCCCATTCCGACAGCGCCGGTCAGAGCAAGTGCAGTGATTCTGGAAACTGTGTGCTTCATAACATTCTCCTTTTTCATTCAGTCAGATTGTATTCAGGATACGCACAGATGCGTATGACTGTCAGGTTTCCGGACGGAATCTGATCCCGTCTTCGCTCATTTCGTCCACGATCGCGAGGGATTCCACACGCAGCCCGTTCTCACGCAGCTTCGCGCCGCCCTCCTGAAATCCTTTTTCGATTGCGATGCCGGCACCGACCGCTTCCGCACCTGCCTGCCGGATCAGATCGAGCAGACCCTCAATCGCCTTGCCGTTCGCGAGAAAATCATCGACGATCAGGACACGGTCCTCTGCATTCAGATACTCCCGCTCGACCACAACGGTATAATCCGTACCGTGCGTATAGGAGTGGACAATCGTCTGATACAGGTCGCCGGAGACATTGCTGGTAATATGCTTCTTTGCAAACAGCACCGGTACATGCAGCGCTGCGCCGCAGGCTACGGCGATCGCGATGCCGGAGGATTCGATCGTCAGGATCTTGGTCACGCCCGCATCTCCGTAACGCCGAGCAAGCTCAGCGCCAAGCTCCATGATGAAATCCGCGTCCATCTGATGATTCAGAAAGGACGAGACTTTCAGAACAGGTCCCGGCAGAATTTTGCCCTCTGCAAGGATTCTGTCTTCCAGTTCCTTCAATAGAGACACCCTCTTTCGTCAGGCTCCGGAAAATAAAAAAACAGACAGTTGAAGGCAACGCTCAAAGGTCTGAATCTCCGGAATATCATACTTTCATTATAGCGGAATTTGCCGAAAAATGCAAGTATGCATATCAGCGAAATTCCCCCGTGATCGACCGGATAAATGGGTATTCTGCACAAATCTGATACAAACCCGGTACAGAAAGACAGCATCCGGCAGCACAGAGCCGCCGGATGCATGATCCTGCTGATTATTTCTGCAATTCTGCAACTGCCGCACGCAGCGCGTCGGTGCGGTCGGTGCGCTCCCAGGCAGTCTGGAGGTCTTCTCTGCCCATGTGACCGTAGGCAGCAAGCTTGCGGTACTGCGGCTTACGCAGCTCCAGCGTATTGATAATGCCGAGCGGACGCAGGTCAAAGCACTTTCTCACAGCATTTGCAAGGATCTCCTCGTCAGCCTTGCCGGTGCCGAAGGTCTCAACAAACACAGAGACCGGCTCTGCTACGCCGATCGCATACGCGAGCTGCACTTCGCAGCGGTCTGCGAGGTCTGCCGCGACAATATTCTTTGCAATGTAACGGCACATGTATGCAGCGGAGCGGTCCACCTTTGAGGGGTCCTTTCCGGAGAAAGCGCCGCCGCCGTGACGGGAATAGCCGCCGTAGGTATCGACGATGATCTTTCTGCCGGTCAGACCGCTGTCGCCCTGCGGTCCGCCGATGACGAATCTGCCGGTCGGGTTAATGAAGATCTTGGTATTTTCATCCATCAGCTCTGCGGGAACAGTCGGGCGGATGACAAGATCAATGAGATCCTCGCGGATCTGCTCCGGCTCGACCGATGCGGAATGCTGCGTCGAAACAACAACAGTATCCACGCGGACAGGCTTACCGTCGTCATATTCGACAGTCACCTGTGTCTTGCCGTCCGGTCTGAGATAACGGAGCGTACCGTCCTTGCGGACAGCGGTCAGGCGGAGTGCAAGCTTGTGCGCCAGTGAGATCGGCAGCGGCATCTTCTCTGCGGTTTCATTGCAGGCGTAGCCGAACATCATACCCTGATCGCCGGCACCGAGCTGCTCCGCAGCCTCGTCCTGCGAATAATCCGCGGCAGCATCCACACCCTGTGCAATGTCACCGGACTGGCGGTCAATCGAAGTCATAATCGCGCAGGTGTGTCCGTCGAAGCCGTACTTGGCGCGGTCGTATCCGATGTCCACGATCACCTCGCGTGCAATCGCAGGAATGTCGATCTGTGCTGTTGTCGAGATCTCACCCATGATGAGAACCATACCGGTCGTCGTGCAGGTCTCGCAGGCAACTCTGCCCGCAGGATCCTGCTCCAGAATTGCGTCCAGAACTGCGTCTGAAATCTGATCACAGATCTTATCGGGATGTCCTTCTGTTACAGATTCCGAAGTGAAAAAGCGTTTCATTAAAAATCTACCTCCGTAAAATTTGGTTCTGCCGCATCATGACGCATGAAACAAATAAAAAGCGGCATGCGGAAACGCATGCCGTTCATCTGAATTCAATGCAAACGTTCCTCATCTTCCGGCGTATAACCGCCGCAGGACTTGGCACCATTCATCTGCGCAAAACGCACAGATGCGGTTGCCGCGGCTTCACAGGACCCGTTCCTCCACCGCTCATGATAAGGCTGTAATTATTATATCCGATTTTGCAGAGCTTGTCAATAGGTTTTCGGACACTTTTTTTCAGAGGAATTTGCCGTTTTCGTGAAAAAAATCATTTTACATCTTGACTTTTTGTATAGTTTCCGTTATAATAAACAGGGAGGGCTGAATTTAGCCCGTCTGTATAAGGAAAACATGAAAAAGCACAGGAGGATCTGAACAATGGGCAAATATCTGATGAAACGCACCAAGACCGGTATCAAGTTTGATCTGAAAGCCGGAAACGGCGAGGTCATTGCGACCTCCGAGGTCTACACCACAGAACGTGCTTGCCGTGCCGGCATCGCAAGCGTACAGAAGAACGCTCCGATTGCTGCCGTCGAGGATCAGACCGCTGAAAATTACAAAACCGAAAAGCATCCGAAATTTGAAGTCTACACCGACAAGGCAGGTGAATTCCGCTTCCGTCTCAAGGCGACAAACGGACAGATCATCGCAGTCAGTGAGGGCTATAAGGCAATGAACGGCTGCCTGAACGGCATCGAATCGGTCAAGAAGAACGCCGATTCCGAAATCGTTGTTCAGGATGCAAAAGAGTAACAGCTGACCCGTGACAGAATCCTGTCACACGATCAATATTTTCATTCAGGGAGGTCCACACAAATGGATATCAAGGCAGAAGTCGAGAAAATCATCAAGAAAATCACCGGCGACAAGGATCTGACTGACAAGTTCAAGAAGGATCCGGAAGGCACTGTCAGAGGTCTGGTCGGCGATAAGGCTGACAATGAGACCGTGAAGAAGCTCATCGACGCCGTGAAGAAAGCACTGAGCAGCGGTCCGCTGAGCGGCATCACCGACAAGATCACCGGCGCACTCGGCGGCATCTTCGGCAAGAAGGATGATGACAAAAAGGAAGAAAAGAAGGACGAGTAAGCCCTTCCGTGCGGCAGCCTGAGCGGTTCAAGACCGTTCGGGCTGTTCTGCTGATCAGAAAAACCGCCCGCAGGATTTGCAGCCTGCGGGCGGTTTTTGTTATTCCAGTGTCTCAATCTGCTTGGCGAGGTAACGCAGCAGAAGCGTCAGGTCTGAAGAAGTTGTCGTGCCGTCCTGATTGCAGTCGGCATTGATTTTGCCCTGATCGCTCAGCTCTGCGCCCTCCGATTCACCGATCACGCGCGCCATCAGCACCGCATCGAGGACGTTTACGTCGTCCGAGCAGTCCGCATCTCCGAGCATACGAACCGAAAGCGAAGGCTCCGTTTGTCTGGTCTGTGCCAGAACCGTGTACTGCACAACGCTCTGTCCCGTGCCGTTATCACCGAGTGAAACAGTCTCTCCGGCATCAAAATCCTTCCGGAACACATAGAACTGCACATCCTTGCTGTTCGTGACGGTCAGGTCTGTGCGCGTCCAGTCGCTGAGCCATGCGGGTTCGGCGTTCTGTTCGTCTGTCACGCGCTTGTCGAGCAGCACCGAGACCGTCAGATCGTCTCCGGCGGTGAACTGTGCCAGTTCCCCGTGCAGCGTCTTGGCATCGCAGGGCGTCACGATCATTTCTGCGCCCAGCAGCGTCTGCGGGACATCCGCATAGGTCACGTCACGGTCGCTGAACATCAGATCTCCGGCTTGGAGTGCATCTTTGATCTGCCAGCCTGCATAATACTGCGCATCCGTGACTGTCAGGTTCCGGATCAGTGTTCCGCTGACCTCCGGCAGACTGACCTTCAGCGTCCACTTCTGCGAATCCGTTCCGTCGCAGACCCACTGGATCACCGATGCGCCGGATTCCGCCGAGCCGCCGGTCACACCGAGACAGGAGGCATCCTTTGTTGCCTTGGTGCATATTGTATAAGTGCCGTCGCCGTTGTCGATCAGCTTAAAGAGCTGTGCATCCGCGGCGGTATCGGTATAAATGCCGATGTTCGTGCCGTTGTCCGGTTTGCCGTAGTCCACATCAAGCAGATAGGTTCTGCCGTCACCGAGTTCCGAGTAGATGCGGTAATATCCGCCGCCCGCATCCTCAAATGTCCAGCGGTTCGCATTGGTGCTGCCCTGCTGCACATCCGCACCGGCTTCCGCCCTGCTGTCCGCGACTTCGAGCATCAGCCCGCTGCCGGCGTTCGTGATCGTGTACGGGTATGCCGTGTCGATGACCGCGCCCTGTTTGCCGCCGTTAAACTCGACCGGATCGCCCGCAAGCTCATTGAGATACATCTCCAGATTGGTGTAATCATCGCCGGAGAGCATCACCGCCGCACCGTCTGCGGCATTGTTCGGATTCAGACCGTGCGCAGATTCCCATGTATCGGGAATGCCGTCGCCGTCGGTGTCCTTCGGAGCCGTGCCGCCCTTGAAATTGGAGCTGTTCGGGTAGCCGCCTGCATCGTTCTGGGAATCAATGATGCCCTTGAGCTTGTCCTTGCTGCCGGTGTAGGTGTAAGTGCCGTTTTTGACCTCGTTATGATACCGCGTGTCAATGTAGTCGAATGCGGGCATGCTCGCGCCGGCATTCGCAATCACGCTCTTGTAGGCATCCTCCGCTGACTGCGTATTCACATAGGACTCATACCACGGCGAATTGCTGCGGATCGTACTTGCATTCGCATTGCTGCCCTTGTTGCCGCAGACCGCCTTGCCGGATGACCATTCGTCCGCATTCGCGGCAATCAGCACGGAACCGTTCTGCGCGACTTTCATGTTGCCGGACGCATAGAGCATCTGCATATCGTTCGTGTTCAGCTCATTGCCGTCTACAGAGACAAGATGCAGCGAGGTATCGGACACAGGACCTGCCTTATAGCAGTTATTGACAAACTGCACGCGCCGCGCGCCGCCGTCCGTTGTCCGGTCACGCCAGTTATAGACGACGTTATTGCGGATATCGACCTGACCGCCGTAGGTCACGGCGTCCTGCTCCATGGCACCTGCAAGCGACCAGTTTCTGCCGGTGTTATTGATGAGCAGATTGTGGTGGAAGCTGCCGGTGTATCCGCTGATCGACGCTGCAAACGCATGCCGCTCGGTTTTAGAGCGGTCATTGGCGTCGTAGTGAACGGAATTGTTCAGCGACTCACCGATGATATTCCACTGGAAGGTGATATTTGCCGCACTGCGCGAGGAGAACCCCTCGTCCGTTGCCCACGAAATCGAGCAGTGATCGACGATGGACTCCGTGCAGCTTCCCAGTCCCATGCCGCCGGTCGCAGTGTCGTTGCTGTCGCCGACCCGCACGCGGATAATCCGGATGACCACATCCGAAGCACCCATTGCACCGAAATCATAGTTGATGAGCGTAATGCCGTCGCCGGGGGCAGTCTGTCCTGCGACATATACATCGCCGCCGTCCTCCGGAATACACAGCACGCTCCTCAGCGCAATTACACCGCCGACATCGAACACGACGGTACGCGCACCCTTGAGCGTTTCCAGACCGTATCGCAGGGAGCCCTCTCCCGAATCGTTCAGAT
>CAMNAY010000047.1 GCA_946531975.1 uncultured Ruminococcus sp.
TGATTGACCCGAAGGTCGTCGAATTCCAGCCCTATGACGGCATCCCGCATCTGCTGATTCCGGTCGTGACGAATCCGCAGAAGGCTGCCGGTGCACTGAACTGGGCTGTTATTGAAATGGAGCGCAGATACGGTCTGTGCGCGGAATACGGCGTGCGTGACCTCAAGGGCTATAATGCGGTCGCGGATAAGAATCCGGAGATGAAGCGCCTGCCGCAGATCCTCATTATCATCGACGAGTTTGCCGATCTGATGATGAGCAGCGGCAAGGAGGTCGAGTCTGCGGTCATCCGCATCGCACAGAAGGCGCGTGCTGCCGGTATTCATCTGGTCATCGCAACACAGCGCCCGACGACCGATGTCATCACCGGTCTGATCAAATCCAATGTGCCCAGCCGCATCGGTATGAGCGTGAAATCGGCAGTTGATTCCCGCGTCATTCTGGACTGCATGGGTGCGGAAACACTGCTGGGCAACGGCGACCTGCTGTTCTATCCGAACGGCTGGCGGGAGCCAAAGCGTGTGCAGGGCTGCTTCTGCTCCGACCGTGAGGTCGAGCGTGTGACAAGCTTCCTGAAGCAGGGCGGCAAGACGGAATATGACGATGAGATCATGACCGCTGTCGAACAGAATGTTCCCGCGGGCAAAGGCGATAAATCCGGCGGAGATGAGGACCTCGGAGAGCTGAGCGATGAGGAGGCACTCATCGTCAAGGCGGCTGAGATCGCCGTCGATATGGGGCAGCTTTCGACGACCAAGCTTCAGCGAATCCTGAAGCTGGGCTATGCCAAGGCTGCGCGCATCGTCGATGCGCTGGAGGAACGCGGCGTAGTCGGTCCCTCAGAGGGCGCAAAGGCACGTAAGGTTCTGATGACACCGCAAGAGCTGACCGAATGGAAGCTCCGCATTGCGGCAAAGGGCGCAAAGGTCGAATAAAAACGGAGGACTGCATATGGAACTGAACAAAAAGCAGATGGTCAGGACAAGCAAATTCCTGAGCCTTGTGCTGCGGCATCAGCCCGATGCTGCCGGCATTACCGTGGATGCACACGGCTGGGCTGAGGTCGGGGCACTGCTCCGGGGCATGACCGATGCAGGGGTTCCGTGCGACCTTCAGGCGCTGAGAGAGATCGTCCGGACGGACGAAAAACAGCGCTATACATTCAATGAGGACGGCACGAAGATCCGTGCCAGTCAGGGACATTCATTCCCTGTTGATCTCGGACTGACGCAGACCGATCCGCCGCAGGTACTCTGGCACGGGACGGCGACCCGGTTCCTCGCAGACATCATGAAGGAAGGGCTGAAGCCGATGTCCCGTCAGTATGTGCATCTTTCACCGGATGCAGAGACCGCGTATCGGGTCGGCATCCGGCACGGCAAACCCGTGATCCTGCGGGTCGATGCACAGCGCATGGCGCAGGACGGCATGCGGTTTTTCCGCGCAGAGAACGGTGTCTGGCTGACAGATGCCGTTCCGCCGCAATATCTGCAAATCACAGAAACAGCACAACCGGAAACCGAGTAAAAAGGAGGTGCGGCAGCCATGACCGGCTTTATTCCCGTCACGCCGGAGGAGCTTGCGGAACAGGGGATCACACAGCCCGATTTTGTCTATATCAACGGCGATGCATATGTCGATCATCCGAGCTTCGGCGCGGCGATTATCACCCGCATTCTCGAAGCGAACGGCTATTCTGTCGCGATGATCGCGCAGCCGGACTGGAAAACCGATGCCGATTTCATGCGCTTCGGAAAGCCGCGGCTCGCATTTCTCGTGTCGTCGGGCAATATCGACAGCATGGTCGCGCACTATACCTCCGCGAAAAAACGGCGCTCCGATGACGCCTATTCCGCAGGAAATAAGGCGGGCAAGCGCCCTGACCGCGCCGTGACGGTCTACTGCAAAAAGCTCCGTCAGATCTACGGAAATGAGATTCCCGTTCTGATCGGCGGGCTGGAGGCTTCCCTCCGCCGCTTTGCACATTACGATTACTGGGATGATTCGGTGCATCCGTCCGTGCTGCTGGAGAGCGGCGCCGATCTTCTGATGTTCGGCATGGGCGAGCACAGCATGATCGAAATTGCAAACCTGCTGCGGGACGGCGTACCGGTCAGCGAGATCACCGAGGTGCGCGGCACCTGCTATCTCACGACGCCGGACAAGACCCCGTTCGGCTCCGCGGAATGCCCTTCCTTTGAGCAGTGCCGCGACAAAAAAGAATCCTATGCCCGCGCCTGCCGCATTCAGTATGACCAGCAGGACGAGGTCTACGGCAAGCGTATTATTCAGCGGCACGGGGACAAAATGCTGGTGCAGAATCCGCCTGCGCTTTCGCTGACGCAGGAGGAACTGGACGCGGTCTATAAGCTGCCGTTCATGCGCACCTATCACCCGATGTATGAGGCGGAGGGCGGCGTGCCGGCGATCAAGGAGGTGCGCTTCTCGATCACCCACAACCGCGGCTGCTTCGGCTTCTGCAATTTCTGCTCGATCGCGCTGCATCAGGGCAGACGCATGACCGTCCGCTCGGAGGAATCGGTCATCGAGGAGGCAAAATATCTCACCACACTGCCCGATTTCAAGGGCTATCTGCACGATGTCGGCGGCCCGACTGCCAATTTCCGGCAGCCCTCCTGCGAAAAACAGCTCAAATACGGGCTGTGCAAGGGGAAGAAATGTCTCGCGCCGGAGCCGTGCAAAAACCTGACCGTTGACCACACAGCCTATCTGCATCTGCTGCGGAAGCTGCGTGCGCTCCCTAAGATCAAGCGCGTGTTCATCCGGTCGGGTATCCGCTATGACTATCTGCTTGCGGACAAGGACGACACCTTCTTCCGCGAGCTTGTGCGCTATCATGTCTCCGGACAGCTCAAGGTCGCGCCGGAGCATTGCTCGAATGCGGTGCTCGATAAAATGGGCAAGCCGCATATCGAGGCGTATAAGGCATTTCAGAAGCGCTTTTATGAGCTGACCAAATCCATGAACATGGAGCAGTATCTCGTGCCGTATCTGATGAGCAGCCACCCCGGCAGCACGGTCAAAGATGCGGTCAAGCTCGCCTGCTTTCTGAAGGAGGAGGGCATCCACCCGGAGCAGGTGCAGGACTTCTACCCCACGCCCGGCACGATCTCGACCTGCATGTTCTATACCGGACTCGACCCCTATACCATGGAGCCGGTCTATGTGCCGCGCTCGCCAAAGGAAAAGGCGGAACAGCGCGCCCTTCTGCAATATTTCAAGCCGGAAAACTATGCGGTCATCCGCACGGCACTGCGCAAGGCCGGCAGACCCGATCTCATCGGCAGCGGTCCGCACTGTCTGGTGCCCGCAGAGCTGAAGACCGGCGGGAATCAGACTGCACGCAATGCCGGAAATGCACGGAATCAGAAACCGCAGCAGCGGCATACCGGCAATGACCGGAACCGCAGACAGGGAACTGCAAAAAGCATGAAAAAAGACAACAGCAGGGGCAGAAACGGCAGGAGATAAGCCTCGCAGAACCGTTTCCGGCTCTGCGCCCCGCGGAGGATTTGTTATGATGATGATTGTTGACCGCTTTGAAGCGGATTACGCAGTGCTGGAGATCGAAAGCGACTCCGGCGAGCTGCTCTATAAGAATCTGCCGCTTGACTGGCTGCCGGATGACATCGCAGAGGGCGATGTGCTGCGCAAGAGCACATCGGGGTATGTCATCGACCGCGCAGAGACCGACAAGCGCCGCACGGCTGCAAAAGAGAAGATCCGGGCGCTGCTTGGACAGGAAGAAGACTGATATGGTGTATGATCTGCTGATTGCAGGCGGCGGTGCAGCGGGCTGCTTTGCCGCAGCGCTTGCCGCCGGAAACGGTCTGCGCGTGCTGGTGCTGGACGGCAACGACCGCCTGATGCACAAGCTCTCGATCACCGGAAAGGGTCGCTGCAACCTCACAAACGCATGCGATATCGACACACTGATGCGGAATATTCCGCGCAATCCGCGGTTTCTGTATTCGGCATTCTCGCGCTGTACGCCGGCGGATGTCATGGATTATTTCGAGGACATCGGCGTGCCGCTGAAGATCGAGCGCGGACGGAGAGTCTTCCCCGTGAGCGACAATGCCGGTGATGTGGTGCAGGCATTGATGCGGGAAATGTGCTCCAATGATGTGGAAATGGAGCTGAACACCACGGTCAGGCGCCTGCTGATTGCGGACGGGCGCTGCATCGGCGTGCAGACCGCGGACGGCACGGAATACCGTGCAAAGGCAGTGCTGCTCGCAACGGGCGGCATGAGCTACCCCCGCACCGGCTCCAAGGGCGGCGGCTACCGGCTCGCAGAGCAGGCGGGACATACCGTCACACCGCGTCAGCCCTCGCTGATTCCGCTGGAAACGGCGGAGACAGATGCCGCTGAAATGCAGGGACTCTCGCTGAAAAATGTCACACTGACCGTGAAATGCGGCAAAAAAACCGTGTTCTCCGAGCTGGGTGAGATGCTGTTTACGCATTTCGGGCTGTCCGGGCCGCTGGTGCTCTCGGCAAGCTGTCTTATGGACGCTGAAAAGATCGCAGACTACCTGCTCAGCATTGACTTAAAGCCCGCGCTTTCGCCGGAGCAGCTCGATCAGCGAATCCTGCGCGACTTCGCCGATGTGCCGAACCGCGCCGTGAGCAATGTGCTGAAGTCGCTGCTGCCCGCTTCGATGATCCCGGTGATGCTGAAACGCGCCGGACTGGACGGCGATACCAAAGCAAACAGCGTGACGAAGGAACAGCGCAGAGCCCTCTGCGATGCCGTGAAATCGCTGACCTATCATGTGACCGCAAAGCGCCCGATCGCGGAAGCGATTATCACAAGGGGCGGCGTGTCCGTGCGGGAGGTCAATCCCAATACGATGGAATCCAAGAAGCTGGAGGGGCTGTATTTTGCGGGCGAGCTGCTCGATACCGATGCCTTTACCGGCGGCTTTAACCTCCAGATTGCCTTTGCAACTGCCAATGCGGCAGTGGAGGCTGTACTTGAAAGGATGAACGCTTAAACTTTATGCTCGATCGAATCATTATCCGCGGTGCGCGGGAACACAATCTGAAAAATGTCGATCTTGAGATCCCGCGGGACAAGCTGGTCGTGTTCACCGGTCTGTCCGGCTCCGGCAAGTCCTCGCTGGCGTTTGATACAATCTATGCGGACGGGCAGCGGCGGTATATGGAATCGCTGTCTTCCTACGCGAGAATGTTCCTCGGACAGATGGAAAAGCCCGATGTGGACAGCATCGAGGGGCTCTCGCCGGCAATCTCCATTGACCAGAAAACAACCTCCAAGAATCCGCGCTCCACGGTCGGTACCGTCACGGAAATCTACGATTACCTGCGTCTGCTCTATGCGCGCATCGGTATTCCGCACTGCCCGGTCTGCGGCAGAGAGATTTTGCAGCAGACGGTCGATCAGATCACGGACAGGATTCTCGAAATGCCGGAGGGAACAAAGATCCAGCTTTTGGCGCCGATCGTCCGCGGACGAAAGGGCGAATATGCCAAGGAGCTGGAAGGTGCGAAAAAAGCCGGCTTTGTCCGCGTGCGCGTGGACGGCATCATCTATGATCTCTCCGAGAAGATCAAGATGAACAAGAACCAGAAGCACAGTATCGAGATCGTGGTCGATCGTCTGGTCGTCAAGGAGAGCATCCGCTCGCGCCTCAGCGACAGCCTCGAAACCACGACCCGCCTCTCCGACGGGCTGGTGCTGGTCGATGTGATCGGGGGGGAGGAGCAGCTCTTTTCGATGTCCTATGCCTGCCCCGAGCACGGCATTTCCGTTGAGGAGCTGAACCCGCGCATGTTCTCGTTCAATAACCCGTTCGGCGCCTGTGAGACCTGTACCGGTCTGGGCATGTTCCGCGAGTTTGATCCGGAGCTGCTGATGCCGAACAAGGATCTTTCCGTGCATGAGGGCGGCTTCAAGGTGCTCGGCTGGAATTACAGGGATCCCAAATCCGTTGCGAATATGTATGCCAATGCACTCGCGGAAGCCTATGGCATCGACCTGGACAAGCCGCTGAAAGAACTGACGGAGAAGGAACGCGATGTCTTCCTCTACGGTACCGGTGAGCGCGAACTGACGCTGCATCAGGCGCCGGAATACGGCGGTGCGACGTTTATTCACCCGTTCGAGGGTCTGATTCCGAACCTGAAGCGGCGCTACCAGATGGGCAGTCAGCGCGCCAAGGAGGAGCTTGAGGAATATATGAGCGAGCAGCTCTGCCCCGCCTGCAAGGGACGGAGACTGAAGCCTGTTTCGCTGGCAGTTACGGTCGGCGGCATCGACATCGACACGCTCTGTCAGAAAAGCGTCGATGAGCTGATCCGCTTTTTCTGTGACATTCAGCTCACCGAGCGCGAAATCATGATTGCGCGGCTGATTATCAAGGAGATCCGCGCAAGACTGAGCTTTTTGCAGAGCGTGGGGCTCGGATACCTCACGCTGTCCCGTGCGGCGGGGTCGCTCTCCGGCGGCGAGAGTCAGCGTATCCGCCTTGCCACGCAGATCGGCTCCTCGCTCATGGGTGTGCTGTATATCCTCGATGAGCCGAGCATCGGTCTGCACCAGCGCGATAACGAAAAGCTGATCGCAACGCTCAAGCGGCTCCGCGACTGCGGCAATACGCTGATCGTTGTCGAGCATGACGACGACACGATGCGCGCCGCAGACTATATCGTCGATATCGGTCCGGGGGCGGGCGTTCACGGCGGCGAGATCGTCTGCGCCGGTACGCTTCAGGATATCCTGAACTGCGAACGCTCCGAGACCGGCGCCTATCTCAGCGGGCGCAAAAAGGTGCCTGTCCCTGAAACCAGACGGGCGGGCAGCGGCGAATTTCTCACTGTCTACGGCGCAAAGGTCAACAACCTCAAAAATATCGACGTGCGGTTCCCGCTGGGCAAGTTCATCTGTGTAACCGGCGTGTCCGGCTCCGGAAAATCCTCGCTGGTCAATGAGGTGCTGTATAAATATCTCGCGGCAAATCTGAACCGCGCAAAGATCCGCTCGACCGGCTTTGACCGCATTGAGGGTACGGAGCTGCTCGATAAGGTCATCTGCATTGACCAGTCGCCGATCGGCAGAACACCGCGCTCCAATCCCGCGACCTATACCGGTGTGTTCGGCGATATCCGCGAGCTGTTCGCGCAGACGCAGGACGCAAAGACCCGCGGATACAGTGCCGGCAGATTTTCGTTCAATGTCCGCGGCGGACGCTGTGAGGCTTGTGAGGGCGACGGCATCGTCAAGATCGAGATGCACTTTCTGCCGGATGTGTACGTGCCCTGCGAGGTCTGCAAGGGTGCGCGGTACAATCACGAAACACTGGAAGTCAAATACAAGGGCAAGTCGATCCATGATGTGCTGGAAATGACCGTCGAGGAGGGCTGCGAGTTCTTCTCCGCGATCCCGAAGATTGCAAGAAAGCTCACCACCCTGCGCGATGTCGGACTCGGATATATCAAAATCGGGCAGCCCGCAACCACGCTGTCCGGCGGTGAGGCACAGCGCGTCAAGCTCTCGACCGAGCTGCAAAAGCGTTCGACCGGCAAGACCATTTATATCCTCGATGAGCCGACGACCGGTCTGCACAATGCAGACGTCCACCGGCTGATTGACGTGCTTCAGCAGCTTGCCGATGCCGGCAACACGCTTGTCGTCATTGAGCATAACATGGACGTCATCAAGGTCGCGGATCATATCATCGACTTGGGACCTGAGGGCGGAAACGGCGGCGGCACGATCGTTGCCGAAGGAACGCCTGAGCAGATTGCGGCTGTGCCGGAATCCTATACCGGACAGTTCCTCAAAGACTATCTGAAATAACGGGAAGGAAAACATACGCATGCGTGCAGTCACATGGAATGTCAACGGGCTGAGAGCCTGTGAAAAGAAAGGCTTTGCGGACTTTTTCGCCGCGATGAATGCGGATTTCTTCTGCATTCAGGAGACAAAGATGCAGGAGGCGCAGCTGAAAGAGCTGAAGTTTCAGGCGGAGGGCTATCATGCCTACTGGAACAGCGCCGAGAAAAAAGGCTACTCCGGTACGGCAGTCTTTGCAAAGCAGGAGCCGCTTTCGGTTGCAAAGGAGCTGCCCGCCGGCGGTGTCTCGAATGAGGGACGCGTGCTGACGCTGGAATATCCGGAATTCTATCTGGTGAATGCCTATGTGCCGAATGTGCGGCGCGATCTGGAGCGCATCCCGCTCCGGATGGAGTGGGAGGATGCCCTGCGGGCGCATCTGACCGCGCTCGACGCAAAAAAGCCGGTGATCTACTGCGGCGATCTCAATGTCGCACATCAGCCGATCGACCTGAAAAATGCAAAATCCAACGAGGGCAACGCAGGCTATACAACCGAGGAGCGCGGGAAAATGACCGAGCTGCTTGCCGCCGGCTTCACCGATGCCTTCCGCTTCAAATATCCCGACCGCACCGATGCCTATACGTGGTGGTCGTACATGGGTCGGGCGCGTGAGAAGAATGTCGGCTGGCGCATCGACTACTGGCTGACCTCAGAGCGCCTCAACGACCGCATAGAGGATGTTATCATTCACGCGGAGACCATGGGCAGCGATCACTGCCCGCTGGAGCTGCAAATCGACCTTTAATCATCACAGAAACGGAGTGAATTCAAATGAACGAAGAACGCAATGAAAGACCGCAGCGCCGTCCGCAGCAGAGCAGACAGGGCGGTACACCTGCCCGCAGACCTGCATCCGCGCAGCAGAGCAGACAGGGCGGCGCCCCTGCCCGCAGACCCGCATCGTCACAGCAGAGCAGACAGGGCGGCGCCCCTGCCCGCAGACCCGCATCGTCGCAGCAGAGCAGACAGGGCGGCGCCCCTGCCCGCAGACCTGCATCGTCACAGCAGAGCAGACAGGGCGGCACCCCTGCCCGCAGACCTGCTGCTGCTGTACAGAAACAGCCTGCAAGGAAGGTTAAGCGGAATTATACCAGAGTGTACATGCTGATCGGCGCAGTGGCTGCGATCTGTCTGCTCGGTGTCGGCATCTATGCGATGAAGAACAAAAATCCGGAGAAAAAGACCCCGACGCAGGCGCAGACGGATGCAACCACGACCACAACCACAACCGAGCCGATCGTCACAGAGCCGCCGATCGTGCAGCAGCTGACCTTTGATACAGAGTCGATGTATTCCGTCGTGAGCGGCGCTGAGATCGCAGAATTCAACGGTGACCGGAAGATGAAGGTCTATGCGCCGGAGGGAACCGATACCGCGGAGATCACATGGAATCTCGCACAGATGGTCGGTACTGCGCGGGTCGCGGATATTCGTGCGGTATCTATGGACCTGACCTGCTCGTCATCGGTTCCGTTTGAGCAGTGCAGCAGCAGTCTGCGCGCACTGATCCCGAAGATCAATTCCGAGACCGGTGTGCAGGAGGGCTTTACGCCGCTCAAAATCTCGGATATCCTGCTGGTCGATCATGAGAATGCCTCCAAAACATGGCATGTTGAGATCAAAATTCCGAAGGGCATGTTCGGGGATCAGGTGAATCAGCTCAGCTTTGTGCGCTATGCGGACGATGTGCAGGCAGATCTGTATCTTGACAACATCGAGCTGCTTGACGGCTACGGCAACCCGATCGACATTACCTATAACGCATCCGATGCACATACCGGCGCAAATACCGTTCCGCCGACCGACACTACGACCGCAGTTCCCGATGTGACAACGACTGTTCTGCAATAAGATGCGCTGTGCGGTTCTGAACCCGCCTGCCCGCTGCATACAATGCGGTATGGAAAGGGGGC
>CAMNAY010000048.1 GCA_946531975.1 uncultured Ruminococcus sp.
TGATGAAATCGCTGGACGAGATCGACCCCGAAACCTGCCTGAAGGCACTCTTTGCGGGGCGTGAGGATGAGATTGCCCGCTTGCAGGAATATGTGAAGCAGCCGCGGTTTTCGCTGGTGAATTTTACCCGCTCGCACCGCTGGTTCCTTGAAATCCTGCCGCACGACACGAACAAGGGCACGGCGCTCCGCAGAATGCGCAGGCTGCTGCCGGAGGGAACCGTGATCGGCGCGACCGGAGATTTTGACAATGACACGGCAATGCTGCTGGAAGCGGATGTCTGCGGCTGCCCTGCGGATTCGCAGGAGAGCGTGAAGCAGGCGGTCGCACAGCGAGGCGGCTTCTGCTCAGAAAAGACCTGCGCAGACGGGTTCTTCGCCGGCTGGATCGCGGAATTCCTCCGCAGAAACCGCCGCTGAACCGTCCGCTTCCTCCTGACGAAAGGAGCGTGTATCGCAATGAAGCGCTTTTTGATGCGCATGAAGCGAACAATCCTGTACTGTATCGTTCTGCATGTGATCGAGTGGGGCATCTTCCTGCTCAGCGATTACTATGAGGAGCATACATCAACGCATGATGTTTCGGCATGGGCTGCGCTGCTGCTGCCGGTTGTCTCAGTTCTTGCGCTGTTTCAGTTCCGGAAGCGTCTGTATGCAGACAGCGGCTTTCAGAAGAAGTGGCATTATACGCTTGGACTGGCTGCCGTATGGTTTGCTGTCACCGGTCTGGCGGTGCTTGCGGAGCTTTCCCTGCTGGAAGCGGATAAATTTCCGGTCGAACAGATCCACGGCGGCTGGGATTGGTTCCTCAACGGCATCGAATACGGCGTCTTCCCGATCCTGAACTGTGTGTTCGGCAGCGGTGTGCTGCTGCTGAGCATTCTCTGCGGCGCAGCATACCGGAAAATCAAAGCCAACCGGATCGGATAACAGAAAAGGAGCCCCCTTGCGGGAACCCCTTTCCGTTTCACATGATGTGATTGTTCTGTTTGATCGCAGCGCGGGCTTTGTTGACGATCGTCTTATCGTTTTCGTAGGTCAGCATATGGGTTGCGCGGACAATATCCACCCAGCGGATCTCAGCGATCTCCTCCTCCTGCGGCACATAATCATAATTGCGTGCGAGCGCAAGAAAATAGACGACCACCTTCTGTGTATCCCGCTTTGGCGAATAGGAGACAGTCTCCCGAAATGTTTGATCTAAAATGACATCCAGTCCGGTCTCCTCCTTGATTTCGCGCCTCGCGGTTTCGAGTTCCGTTTCATCACCCTCTACATGCCCCTTCGGAAACGACCAGTGACCGCTGTTGACGTGTTTGATCAGCAGAATCTCGATATTGCCGTGAAACCGCCGGTACACAATCGCGCCGCATGATTTTTCGTGCAGCATTCCAAAGTTCCTTTCATTTGGTTTTGCAACGGGATGTTGTTACCTTCTATTATAGCACAATCCGGCGGATTTGTAAACACCTTTTGGACGTAATTTCCATATTCTATCTATTTTTTACGCATTCGCATCAGGGCGGATGCAGAAAGGATGAACGCATATGAACAGCAAGACCGCATTCAGCGCAGCAGATATCCTGCTGCCGAAACAGGAACACATGACCGCAGCATGGCCGGTTGTCGCCTGTGACCAGTACACCGGAGAGCCGGCATACTGGGCAGAGACCGACCGCATCGCCGGAGACAAGCCCTCTGCGCTCCGTCTGATTCTGCCGGAGGTCTACCTCGAAGACGCAGACGTCACCGAGCGCATCGCAAAGATTCAGCAGACGATGCGGAATTATCTTGCAGACGGCATCTTCGCCGAATACAAAAATGCGATGGTCTATCTGGAGCGCATTCAGAGCGACGGCAAGCTGCGCGCGGGTCTGATCGGCAAGATCGACCTTGAGCAGTATGACTATTCCAAGGGCTCTGTCTCTCCGGTCCGCGCAACAGAGGCGACTGTTCCGGAGCGCATCCCGCCCCGTGTCCGCATCCGCAGAGGTGCTGCACTGGAGCTGCCGCATATCATGATCCTGCTCGATGACACAAAGAAGACTGTCATTGAGCCGCTGGAAGCGAAGAAGGCTGACATGGAGCAGCTCTATGATCTCCCGCTGATGCAGGGCGGCGGTTCTGCAAAGGGCTGGCTGGTGCCGGCGGCAGAGCAGGCGCGCATCCTCGATGCCCTGACCGCACTGGGAACGGAATCCGGCGAAGCGAATCCGCTGGTCTATGCAATGGGTGACGGCAACCACTCGCTCGCAACCGCAAAGGCATACTATGAGGAATGGAAGGCTGCGAACCCCGGCGCGGATACGGAGAACGCCCCGCAGCGCTATGCACTGGTCGAGCTGGTCAATCTCCACAGCCCGGCACTGGAATTCGAGGCAATTCACCGCATCCTCAACCAGATCGACACCGGCAAACTCATGGCGGATATGACCGCAGCGCTCGATCTGCACAAGGATTCGGATGCCGCACAGCAGTTCACCGTGATCCTGAACGGCACCAAGACCGTTTACGGCATCGGCGCGCCGACCTCGAACCTCACCGTCGGCTCGGTGCAGAGCTTCCTCGACGCATGGCTGAAGGAAAACGGCGGCAAGATCGACTATATCCACGGCGCGGATGTCGTTGAGAATCTCGCAAAGGAGCAGAACAGCCTCGGCATTCTGCTGCCGGATATGCAGAAATCGGAGCTGTTCCCGACCGTCATCAAGGACGGCGCACTCCCGCGCAAGACCTTCTCAATGGGTCACGCAGCCGACAAGCGCTATTACATGGAGTGCAGAAAGATCGAAGGATAAAAGATACTTGCTTTTTCAGCACGAATATGCTATAATATTTGTGTATTTCACCGGCTGGCAGCAGCACGGGTGAAATCAGGGAAATTCAGAGAATGACTGCGCATACGGACGGGGGAAAACCGGATGCGCAGAGCGGGGCGGAAACAAGGGATTACTATACCCTCGTTTTCGCCCCTTTCTTATCAGAACCATTATTACAGAAACAGGAGAGGATCTTATGAAGCTGCACGCCCTATTCCGAACCGGCATTTTCTTTGCCGCCGCACTGATGACTGCGGGATGTACCGCCGCAGCCGTCTCTGCTGAGACGGAAAGCTCGGAGACGGAAGAAACCGTTGAGACCTATGAATGCGGAGACTATGTCTATTCCAAGGTCATCAGCGCCGATGATGAGACAGTCACGGCAGCCCGCATCGAGCGGTACACCGGCTCTGAATCCGAGCTGGTCATTCCGTCCGAACTGGACGGGCTGGATGTTGTTCTGCTCGGCGATTACGCCTTTTCCAAAAGCAGCTTGCTGACGAAGGTCACGATCCCGAAAACCGTGACAGCGCTCGGCACCTACACCTTTGCCGAATGTACGCAGATTCAGAGCTATGAGGTCGAGGAAGGCAACCCCGCGCTTGAGAGCCGCGGCGGCGTCCTGTATACGGACGGCGGCGCTACGCTCCTGCGCTATCCGACCGGCGCCGCTCCTGCCGATCTGGTCATGGAGAACGGTGTGGACCGCATCGCGAGCGCAGCCTTCACCGGCTGCCGGCAGCTCGAAACAATCAAGCTTTCCAATACGCTGGAGTCCATCGGAGACTCCGCCTTTGCGGAGTGCATCTCGCTCACTTCCATTGAAATCCCCGCGAGCGTGACTTCGATCAGCGACTTTGCATTCAACAGCTGTACCGCGCTGACGGAGGTCAAGCTCTACGACGGACTGAAGTCCATCGGTGCAGGCGCCTTCACGAGTGTACCGATCACATCAATCACCCTGCCGGAGACGCTGATTACGATCGGCGAGCAGGCATTCTGCAATACCAAGCTCACCGAGGTCACGATTCCGCGGTCGGTGCAGGAGATCGGCTATACCGCTTTCGGCTGGTCGTACAATGCGGCGATCGGGGAACTGGTCATGGACAAGAGCTTCATCATCCGCGGCGCAGCAGGTTCCGCAGCGCAGACCTATGCGATTGACACGGAAAACGGCGACGGCTTCCCGTTTGAGGAGATTGATGTCGAGCCGCTGGATTCTTCCTCTGAGGCGGACGGGACAACGACTGCACCGGAGAAATCCACCGCGGCGCCCGCACCGATCGGTGACGGCGAAAAGCAGGAAAACGATCACAAGCTGGTCCGGATCGTCGGACTGAGTGCCTGCGGCGTGCTGTTGATTCTGATTGCAGCCGTTGCAATCCGGAGCGGAAAAAAGAAGAAAACGGATGATGCAGAGGATTCCGGCGACAGTGACGGCGCAGAGGAAGATGCATCTGAGGAAAAAGAGGAAACAGCTGATGAAGACGATGAAGCGTAACCGGAAGCTGCTGCATGTGCTCGGCAGCCTGTTCAGCACAGTGCTTCTGCTCTGTCCTGCGATTGCCGGTCTGCCTGTCTCTGCGGCGGACGGCGATACCTTCGAGGACGGCACCTGCACCTACGAGAAGATTCCGGGCGGCGTCCGGATCAAGGAGGTCAACAGCGGTACTGTCTCCATGCGCATCAATGCAAAAATCGACGGCTACCCGGTTCTTGAGATCGGTGACAATGCGTTTACCTCCTGCACCGCGCTGACCGAGGTGGATATTCAGGCGGAGATTACGTCAATCGGCACCGGCGCTTTTGCCGGCTGCTCGAAGCTGACGGATCTCACACTGCCCGACACGCTTCAGACAATCGGTGCAGGCGCCTTCGCCTATTGCTCTGCGCTCAAGACGATTGAGATTCCGGAGTCTGTCACGGAGATCGGCGTCATGGCATTTGAATACTGCACCGCGCTGGAGGAAATCACGATTCCGGCAGGCGTCAAGGTCCTTCGGGAAAATACATTTCTGGGCGACTCCCTGCTGGAACAGGTTCATCTTCAGGAGGGGCTGGAATCCATCAGCACCGCCTGCTTCTGGAACTGTCTGGTGCTTCAGGAGCTGAATATTCCGGCGTCCGTCACAAGCATTGCCGATGTCGCAATCGTGAGCTGTCCGCTGCTTCAGGCGTATCATGTCGCAGAGGGCAACGCGAATTACATGAATGACGAGAACGGCGTGCTGTATGACAGCACCGGCACGACACTGATTCTCTATCCAAACGGCAAGGCGGAGACCTCCTACACGATTCCGCCTCAGGTGACAAAGCTCGCCCCGTATGCCCTTGCAGGTGCTCTGCGGCTGGAGGAGCTGACCATTCCGGAGACCGTCAGGGAGATCGGTACTGCCGCATGCTCCAACCTGCACAAGCTGAAGACGGTGCATTATCCGAAAACACTGACCGTTCTGCCGGAAAATGTGTTCGCGGACTGCTCCGCGCTTGAGACGTTCGAGATCCCCGATACGGTCACCGCGATCGGCGCCTGCGCATTTATGCGCTGCACGAGTCTGCGCAGCATTGACCTGCCCGCATCGGTCAAAACGGTCGGTGATTATGCCTATGCCGGCTGCTCGGAAATCACCGAGATTACGATTCCGGAGACCGTCGAAACGATCGGGGAATGCGCCTTCGGCTTTGAGGTTGAGTTTGACGAATCCGGCAACCCGACCGGCACGAAGGTTCCGGGCTTTGTGATTCACGGCGAGGACGATACCGCCGCGAAGTATTATGCACTCAGCAGCGGTCTGACCTTCAATCAGGAAGGCTTCAATAAGAAGATTCCGGTTTATATCGGCATCGGAGCGGGCGCGGTCCTTCTGATTGTTCTGGTGATTGTATATCTCAGGCGGAAGCGCTCCGAGGACAAAGCCTCCGAGAAAGCGTATGAGGAGAAAAAAGCGGCGGAAGACCCCGTCAGCGATCCCAATTACACCAGCATTCTGGATGACAGCGATGACGGTGATCCGTATGACCGCAGCTACGGTGTCCTGACGGATGACGAGGAAGACGCGGACAGCGAAGACGACGCAGACACCGAAGAAGACGCGGACAGCGAAGAAGATGCGGACGGCGCGGAGGAAGACGAAGCACCGGCGCGAAGCGATTACGGCTTCGACCTCGGCAGCAGCACGGACAAGACGGAGGAATAAACAAACCCGGCGAAAGGGGGACAGGCGTTATGGCAATCAAACGGCGGCAGCGCGAACCGATTATGGTCTCGCAGATGCGCCCGTTCAATCTGTTTCTGGTGTTAAGCGGCTGCATTTGTGTTGCGTTCAGTCTGCTCCACCTTTCCGAGGTGGTCGGATTTCTGCGGAAGCTGCTCTCGGCAATGAGCCCTGTGCTGGTCGGATTTGTGTTTGCTTACCTGCTGAATCCGGTCGCAACATGGCTGGAGAAGCGGTTTCGCTCCCTCATGGGCGGCGCGATCAAAAAGCACCCCAAGCTCAGTCACATTCCCCGCGTAATGGGTTCCTTCCTGACGGTTCTGCTGTTTGTCGGTTCTCTGACCGCGCTGGTGATCGCCGTATTTTCGCAGGTTGTGGACGGCGTCTCGACGATGATCGACAAGTTCCCGCATTATGTGGATCTCATCACGAGCCGCGCACAGCGTATTCTGCGCAATGACAACACGATTACCGTTTACCTGCGGCAGCTCAGCGAGCGCTTCTCCGCCTCCGATCTGGGCATGGGAAAGGTCGATACCATGGACATCACACAGCGTGTGCTGTCTGCGGTTGCATCCGGTGCAGCGGGCACCTTCGGGTTCCTGTATACGACAGTTGTCGGCTTTATCGTGACGGTGTATCTGCTGATCAGCAAGGAGCGGTTCATCCGCCAGTGGAAGCAGGTGCTTTACGCAGTCTGCAAGCCCAAGACCGCAGAGCGCTTTGATACGCAAATGGTCAAGGTCAACAAGACCTTCAGTACGGCAGTGCTGGGAAAGCTGATCGACTCCATTATCATCGGCGTGCTCTGCTTTGTCGGCATCACGATCATCGGAACCCCGTATTCCATGCTGATCGCCGTAATTATCGGCATTACAAACATCATTCCGTATTTCGGACCGGTGGTCGGCGCGATTCCCTGCACCCTGCTGATTCTCATGGAAAGCCCGACAAAAGCACTGTATTTCGTGATCTTTGTGATTGCGCTTCAGCAGTTTGACGCCAATATTCTCGATCCGCGAATTGTCGGACAGTCCATCGGCTTGCCGGCATTCTGGGAGCTGTTCGCGTGTCTTCTGGGCGGCGGACTGTTCGGCATCATCGGACTGATCATCGGCGTACCGGCTTTTGCCGTGATCTACGAGCTGATCCGCACGGTTGTGATCCGCCGGCTGGAGGAGCGCGTGCGGGCAGGGGAAATCGACGCAGCGGATCTGGAGAAAAAGGTCGGCGTGAAGATCAATCCGGAAGATCTGGAATTCATGGAGAAAGAGGAAACGGAGGTACAGGACAGCCAGTATGTCCAGCAGCTGTTCCTGCTGGAGGAGATCGCAGAAACACCGGATGTTCCCCCGAAGAATCTCTGAATACAAAAAAGGGCAGGTGCCGGTTCAGGCATCTGTCCTTTCTGCTGTCCGCCCGGTCTGTCGGGAAACCTGCGGCTGGTCATAATAAAAGTTTGCGGGGTCGAGGGGCGGAGCCAATCGTCGCCCTGCGATAGAGGGCGTCCCCTGAACTTGGCACTTTTTCAACAAGCAGAAGCGCACACCGCATTTTTGCAGTGTGCGCCTTTTGTTTTGATCAGACGTAATCGACGACATTGACCCAGCGGGAGAGCAGCTCGAAATCTTCGGGGTTGTTCTCCTTGACCGACTGCGATGCCGCAACAATCGGCATCCAGTTCTGGACATACTGGAGCGCAGTGTCACTCATCTTGCAGAACAGCTTGAGGTAATCCTTTGCAAGCTGCTCCTGTCCGCTCAGCATCAGATAGAGATACGTGCGGGCGACATCGGCAGAAGCATTGCCCTGTGTGGCATGTGCCCAGTCGATGATGAACGGCGTACCGTCCGGCTTGATGATGACATTGGAGGGGTTGAAGTCGCCGTGGCAGACCTTCTTGTGCTTGGGCATACCCTCCAGACGGGTGTGCAGCTCAAAGCGAACGGTTGCCTCAAATTTGCTGTCGCTGATCTTGCGGTGCATCTTATCCTTCAGCTTGGTCAGCAGCGGTGCGCGCTTGGTGTGAATCAGCATTTGCAGCTCGACAAGCTGCTTCAGATATTCGTCGCGCTTGTCGGGATTTTCGTCCATGAGCTGCTGCATGGTCTTGCCCTCGATGAAATCGGAGCGGATTGCCCACTGACCGTCCACCTTGAAGACTTCGTGGATGCGCGGGATATTGAGGTCGGTTTCCTCGACACGCGCCTGATTCAGCGCTTCGTTCAGGACGGAGGCTTTGGAGTAATCCTCGCTGAACAGCTTGACGACGGTATCGCCCTCACGGTAAATGATCTTGTTTGGGCGTTTTGCGATGATCTGATCTTCCTGCACTGTCATGTGTGATAACCCCCTTTACACGGTTTCTTTATTCTTGCCGTAGTAGGCATTGAGATACATCTGCTTGATCTCGGAGATCAGCGGGTAGCGCGGATTTGCGCCGGTGCACTGATCGTCAAACGCCTGCTCGGACATTTCGTCGAGTGTTTCGAGGAACTTCGCCTCGTCGATGCCCCACTCCTTGATGCTGTTCGGAATGCCGATCAGCGTCTTGAGGTCATTGAGCGCCTTGATGAGCGATTCGAGCTTCTTCTCATTGGTTCTGCCGCCCAGACCGAGGTAGTCTGCGACTTCCGCGTAACGTGCGAGCGTGTGCGGGTAAGCGTACTGCGGGAAGGTGCCCATTTTCGGCGGAACCTCCGCAGAGTTGAAGCGGAGTACCTGTTCCAGCATCAGCGCATTTGCGACGCCGTGCGGGATGTGGTGGAACGCACCGAGCTTATGCGCCATGGAGTGGCAGACGCCGAGGAATGCGTTTGCGAATGCCATACCTGCCATGTTAGCGGCATTTGCCATTTTCTCCCATGCTTCCGGATCATTCGCGCCGTTCTGATAGGTGCGCGGCAGGTTCTCGAACACGAGTTTCAGCGAGCGGAGCGCAAGACCGTCGGTGTAGTCGGTCGCCATCATCGAGGCATAAGCTTCGAGGGCGTGTGTTGCGACGTCAATACCGGAGGCGGCGGTCAGGCTCTTGGGTGCCGACTTCATCATATCCGGATCGACGATCGCCATATTCGGCATCAGCTCATAGTCTGCGAGCGGGTACTTGACACCGGTGCTTTCATCGGTGATGACGGCGAACGGGGTGACCTCTGAGCCGGTGCCGGCAGAGGTCGGGATCGCGATAAAGTACGCCTTTTCGCCCATTTTCGGGAAGGTGTAGATACGCTTGCGAATATCGGAGAAGCGCATCGCCATATCGAGGAAATCGACATCCGGGTGCTCATACATGACCCACATGATCTTTGCGGCATCCATTGCCGAGCCGCCGCCGACCGCGATGATGACATCCGGTGCAAATGCGGTCATTGCCTCGGTACCCTTCTTTGCAGAGCCGAGCGACGGATCCGGCGCGACCTCGAAGAAGGTGCTGTGAACGATGCCGAGTGCATTGAGCTTGTCAGTGATTGCTTTGGTGTAGCCGTTCTTAAAGAGGAAGCTGTCGGTCACGATGAACGCCCGCTTCTTATTCAGAACCTTGCCCAGCTCATCGAGCGCAACGGGCAGGCAGCCCTTCTTGATATAGACCTTTTCCGGCGCACGGAACCAGAGCATATTCTCTCTCCTTTCGGCGACGGTTTTGATATTGAGCAGATGCTTGACACCGACATTCTCACTGACGGAGTTGCCGCCCCAGGAGCCGCAGCCCAGTGTCAGCGACGGCGCGAGATTGAAGTTATAGAGGTCGCCGATGCCGCC
>CAMNAY010000049.1 GCA_946531975.1 uncultured Ruminococcus sp.
TTGGCGCATCGGCTTTTCATCGCATATGGAGGATCCTCAGAAAACGGGAGGTACAGGGATATGGATAAGAAAATTCTGACTGCAATGATTGCAGCGGCAGTTGTGCTGCTGATGGTAGGCGTTCTGGCTGCGGCAGTACGTAAGAATAACGGAAAATCGGAGAATTCTTCCGCAGAATCCTCAGAGGAGCTGTCAGAGATCATCGTGATTCCGTCTGAAATGCCGGGAAATATCTCTGTGCCGATTCCTGCGGGATTCACTGAGACCAGTTCACCGTACTATAATAAATATTTTGTCATGAACAATGCTTCGATCATTGTGACCGGAGAGGAACTGACCATTCACGGTCAGAGCGTCAAGGAATACGCCGCGGGCGTGCAGAAGCAGTATGAAAAGACCGCGGATGAGTTCGCACTGCTCAGCAGCACGGAAATGAAGTCCGGCGCGCCGTGCTGGGTGCTGGAGTTCACCTATGCGCTGGTCGGTGAGGATGCTCGGCAGGATTTCCAGTGCGTGACGGCGGTTCTGGTGAAGGATGATTATGCCTATATTGTGACCTGCAAGAGCAAAAAAGAGACCTTTGACAGATACCGCAGCGCATATCTATCCATGATTGAACGAATCTCGGTCGCTGATGTACCGGACAGCCGTTCCGATTCCGGCGTGAGCATCGGTACGCAGCCCGGTCAAATTGGTGCAGATTCATCAGGAATCGTGCAGTAAACCATGCCTTTTGTTGTTAGAATCAACAAAGCAAGTGCGATTTGTCGTCAAATTGCACAAAGCAACTGTGTGGAATAGCACATTCTTAACAATCTTTTGCGTTTTGCTGAAAATGCGTTTGACAAAACAGGTTTTTGGAGTTATAATATAGAAGGAACCTTGTGTCCGGAACAGGCACAGGCTCCGAAAATCAATTCAGCTATGTGCAATGTCACAGGTTTGCAGCTGCACATCCGAAAGGAGTCCTGAACATGTCTAAAACGATAGCGGTTACGTCCGGAAAGGGCGGCACCGGAAAGTCCTCCATCTGCGCCGGCATCGGCTATACACTCGCCAAGCAGGGCAGCCGCACCTTGATTATTGAACTGGATTTCGGCCTTCGCTGTATTGATATTATTTTCGGCATGACCGGACAGATTAAGTATGACCTCAGCGATGTGCTGGACGGAAAGGTCTCTGCACTGGACGCGGTCGCCCGTGTGCCGATGGCGAGCAACCTTTTTGTGCTGTGCGCGCCGAAGAATCCTTTTCTTCAGGTGACGGTCGAGCAGATCGTCTCGATCTGCCGTTCTGTAAAGAAGTATTATGATTATATCATCATTGATACCGGTGCGGGCATCAATAACCATGTGTTCGATATTGTGGAGCAGGCAAACCTGATCCTTGTCGTGACAACGCCGGATCCGATCTGTGTGCGTGACGCACAGATGATGTCCGATGAGTTTTATGCACGCGGCAACCGCCGTCAGCGTCTGATCATCAATAAGGTCAGCAAGAAGGCGATCGGCGCAGAGCTGGTGCGCGACCTCGATGAGATCATTGATACGATCGGCGTTCAGCTGATCGGCGTGATTCCGGAAGACTATCAGCTTGTCATTGCGACAGGCAAGGGCGAGCCGATTCCTTCGACTGCGCCGAGCCTTGCCGCTTTTGATGCGATCTCCAAGCGTCTGCGCGGCGAGAATGCCCCGCTGACAGTCAAGATCGGCTGATCAAACGAGCCGGATTGATCTGAAGTTTCCAATCATCAAATACCGTCCGATCGGACTGCTTTTGACAATGCTCTACAACTTTGTAACAGAAAGGAATGATCCCCGATGACAATCGCTCTGATTGCTCACGATGCGAAAAAGGAATTGATGATCCAATTTTGCACGGCATATTATGCTGTGCTGAGCCGGCACACACTCTGTGCGACCGGTACAACCGGAAAGCAGGTTGCAGAAGCGACCGGACTTCCGATTAAACGCTTTTTGAGCGGCGCACAGGGCGGCGGTCAGGAAATTTCCGCTCGTATCTCCTGCGATGAGATTGACGTTCTGCTATTCTTCCGCGACCCGATCAATCCCAAGGCAACCGAGCCGAACGATATGAATCTGCTCCGTCTGTGCGATGTCCACAATGTGCCGGTCGCAACCAATATTGCAACCGCTGAGGCACTGATTCTCGCACTGGAGCGCGGTGATCTCGACTGGCGCGAGATCGGAAATCCGCCCGTCATGTAAACCGACACACAAGAAACATTGCCCCTTTGGAAACAAAAGGGGCAATTCGTGTTTTCTTTTTCATGTATCAAAGAAAGGAATTATTATGGCAAATTACCTCAAGCGTCCCAACGGCACCGAAGATGTAACCCCCGCACAGATCCACAAGTGGCATACAGTCGAAAAGGTTGTGCGGCAGACTGCGGAGAGCTTTGGCTTTTCCGAAATCCGCATCCCGACCTTTGAAACAACAGAGTTGTTCCAGCGTTCCGTCGGTGAGACAACGGACGTTGTCCAGAAGGAAATGTACTCCGTCATCGCGAAGGAAACGCAGTTCACCCTCCGTCCGGAAGGCACTGCCGGTACGATCCGTGCGATGCTCCAGAACGGTATGCTCGCAGAAGCTCTGCCGCAGAAGGTGTTTTATTTGCTTTCCTGCTTCCGGCATGAGCGCCCGCAGGCGGGCAGGCTGCGCGAGTTTCACCAGTTCGGCATCGAAATGGCAGGCGCTGCTTCTCCGTATGCTGATGCTGAGGTTATCCTGCTGGGAAAGACTGTGCTGGATACTCTCGGTCTGAAGGATATCGTCCTGAACCTCAACAGCATCGGCTGTCCGGCATGCCGTGCAAAGTATCAGGAGGCGCTGAAAGCGTACTTTGAGCCGCATCGCGACGAGCTGTGTTCAACTTGTCAGGAGCGCCTTGTCCGCAATCCGATGCGCCTGCTCGACTGCAAGAGTGCCGAAGATCAGGAGATCGCAAAGGATGCGCCGGTGATTCTTGATTATCTCTGTGAGGACTGCAAGTCGCATTTTGAAGCGGTCAAGAACGCACTGACTGAAATGGGTGTGGAGTACGTCATCAACCCGAAGATTGTCCGCGGTCTGGATTACTACACCAAAACGGTGTTCGAGTTTATTACCACCAGCATCGGCGCACAGGGTACGGTCTGTGCCGGCGGCAGATATGACGGGCTGATCGAGCAGCTCGGCGGGCAGCATGTGCCTGCACTGGGCTTCGGCATGGGTCTGGAGCGTCTGATTCTGACAATGGAAAAGCAGGGACTTTCCTTTATGGATTCCACAACCTGCGATGTCTACCTTGCCCCCATGGACGACAGCGCAAGACCTGCTGCACTGAAATATGCAAATGCCCTGCGCGAAATGGGTGTGCGCGCAGAGTTCGATCTGATGGGCAGAACCTTTAAGGCACAGATGAAGTACGCGAATAAGATTGCAGCGAAGTATCTGGTTGTTCTTGGCTCCAATGAGCTGGAACAGGGCGCCGGTATGCTCAAGAATATGCAGTCCGGTGAGCAGAAGGAGATCCGTCTCGATACCGCAGAGCATTTCATTGCGGACTATACAGAAATTTCCCTGAGTGAGATGCTTGGAGACCGTACAGAATAAAAAAGAAATTGTAGAACCATGCTCCGGAGGAGACAGCATCTATGAAAGAGTTACTTCGCCAGATCTCAGAATTTCTGCGCAGCAGCTTTCTGATTCTTCTGGTGCTTGCATCGTCTGCATTCGCGATCTACCGCCTGCTGCATCTGCAGATCGTTGAGGCGAATGAGGAGGCGAAGCAGACGGAGGTCCGGTCGGTCTATACACAGGTGATTCCCGCGACACGCGGCGAGATCGTGGACTGCACCGGAAAACCGATTGTTTCCAACAAGATCGGCTATAATCTGATTATAGAGAAGGCGTATTTCCCGTCTGATAATAAAGAGGGGAATGCTGTTATTCACCGCATCGTGCAGCTGCTCAGGGAGAGCGGGTATTCGTGGAACGATACGATGCCGGTTACGAAGCAGAAGCCCTATCAGTTTGAGCGGAACCGCGACCGCGATGTGAAAGAACTGAAGGAGAATCTGCACCTCAATCAGTATGCGGATGCGGAAAACTGCATTGACAAGCTGATTGCGGACTATGAAATCGACGATACCTATTCCGAGGCGGAGAGGCGTGTCATTGCCGGAATCCGCTATGAAATGCTGCTGCGCGATTTTTCAATGTCCAATGTGTTCTATCTCTCGAATGACATTGATCTGAAAACCGTGACGCGCATCAAGGAGCTTCGTCTGACTATGAACGGCGTGAATATCGTTGAGGAAGCGATCCGAACGATCGAAAACGGCACAATCATTCCGCATGAGATCGGGTATGTCGGTCCGATTTACTCGCAGGAGGAGTACGAGGAGCTTCTGACAAACGGTCATGACGACTATGTCCTCTCCGATTCCGTCGGCAAAAGCGGCTTGGAAATGGCATGTGAGCCGGTGCTGCGCGGTGATAACGGCGTAAAGCAGATCACCGTCACGAACGGTGAGGTGTCATCGGTTGAGGTGACAGAGGAGGCGGTCGGCGGACAGACGATCCAGCTGACAGTCAACAGCGATCTCCAAACCAAAATGCAGAATATCCTTGAGGAACATTGCCAATTCCTGCGGGATACCGAACGGGAATGCAAGGATGCCAGATGCGGCGCAATCGTCCTGCTGGATACCACTGACAATGCGGTGCTTGGCATGGCGACGCTCCCGACCTACGATCTTTCCGAACTGCTCGATGACTATAAAAGCGTTGCGGAACAGGAAGATTCCCCCTTGGTGAACCGCGCAACGGACGGTCTTTACCGACCTGGTTCTACCTTCAAGCCGATTACGGCGACGGCTGGTCTTGATACCGGTACAATCAGCGGGCGGACGGAATTCAACTGCACGCAGGAGTGGAGATATATCGACATGAAATTCCACTGCACCGGCAATCATAAGCTGATCAATGTGCGCGATGCACTGACCGTGTCCTGTAATATTTTCTTCTATGAACTCGGAACCCGTCTGGGTCTGGACAAGCTGCTCGATTATGAGCGAATGTACGGGCTGGGCGCACCGCTCGGTCTGGAATCAGGTGACAGCGGCGGCTATCTTGCCTGTCCGGAAACCTTCAAGATGCTCGGTATTGACTGGTATGTCGGCGAACTGGTGCAGGCTTCGATCGGTCAGTCTGAGATTCAGGTGACACCGCTGCAAATGGCAACGGTCGCCTCAACGATCGCCAATGACGGCAACCGCTACCGTCCGCATCTGATCGACTCTTATTGGGATAATGCGCATCAGAACAAGATTGCGGATAAGGAGCCGGAGCTGGTGCAGACAGTCGCACAGAATAACACGGAGCTTGTGTATTCCAACATTGAAGCCGGAATGATCGGTGCCGCACAGACAGCGATGCCGCTGAAGTACGACCTGAACGATCTGGGAATTGATGTTGCGATCAAGACCGGTACACCGCAGTCTCCGCGCGGCACGGACTCCTTTGTGATCGGCTATGCGCCGGCAGAAAATCCGGAGGTCGCGTTCTGTGCAATGGTCGAAGGCGGAAAATACGCAAAATATATGGTGAAGGCAATCCTCAAAGCCTACGGCGAGGAGTATCCGGATTCACAGATCGGCAGAGCCTTCCGCATTGCTGCAAGGAGAGCAGACTGATGAATATTCAGATTTTCGGCAAATCCAAGTGCTTTGATACGAAAAAAGCAGAGCGTTTTTTCAAAGAGCGTCATGTGAAATATCAGTCGGTTGATCTGCCCTCGAAGGGACTGAGCCGACGGGAGCTGGAAAGTGTGATCCGGAGTGTCGGCGGCATGGAGAATCTTGTAAATCCCAAGGATCAGGATTATCCGCTGTTTCAGCATCTTCTGCCGGATGCGCAGTTTGAGATGCTGCTCGAAACACCGGAGATGCTGCGTACCCCGATTGTCCGGAACGGACAGAAGGCAACTGTCGGTGAGGCTGCGGCAACATGGAAAAAGTGGATTGATGAGGAACAGAAATAACAGAAAAAACGGGACACTGTCAGAAGTGTCCCGTTTGCTTTATACCGTGTAGCCCTTGGCGCGGAGTGCGTCAATCAGACTGCCGAGAATTTTGGCATTGGTCTCGGAGACCGAATGCAGCAGATAGACCGCGCCGCCGTGCGCACTGTTTGTGAGCTTTTCGAGTGCCGCCTGCGGTTCGGGCTGGTCATCGGTTTTCCAGTCGGCATATGCCATGCTCCAGAACACGGTCCGATAGCCGAGAGACTGGATCTTTACCAGTGAGGGCAGATCATATTCGCCGCAGGGCGGACGGAAATACTGCATGTCATAGCCGAAACGCTCCTGCACATAGCGGTGTAGGCTCATGATCTCCTCCTCCAGCGCCTCATCGGAGAGCGTCGGAATTGCAGCATGCGTCATGCCGTGGTTGCCGATTGTATGCCCTTCGGCAATCATGCGCCGGACCAGAGCAGGTTCTTTCTTTGCATAGTCTCCCGTAAGGAAAAAGATTGCAGATACGCCCTTTTCTTTCAGTGTGTCGAGAATGCCCGCCGTGTATCCGTTTTCATAGCCCTGATCGAAGGTCAGGATGATGCGGGATGCGTCCTCCGAGAGTGCATATGCGCCGTATTCGCCGTACTCTGCCTGAAAATCAGCCGCGCCGGTCGGACAGTTGTGCTCGTCCACAGCTTTGCCCTGACCGTATCCCAGTGCCGATGCTTCCGTCTGCGGCAGCAGCCAGCAGGAGAGCATCAGGCAGAGTGCAGATGCCAGTTTTTTCATCTTGTTCTCCTTTGCATTTCCGGATTTCGGAGCCGTAAACGGACTCCGCATATTCAGCATATGCAAAAGCTCTGCGGTTATGAGCGGGGAGTGCTGGCATCCATTTTGGCAAGCGCCGGAATATAGCTGATCTGATAGCCGATCCAGAATGCTGCTGCGGTTATGATCGGCAGAAGCGCGGTCAGAATTCGCTGAACGGCAGAAAGCGCCGCGAAAGTCTCCCTGCCGCTGAAAATCAGGCGGTATCCCTGAATAAACGGCGCATTCAGCAGCGGAAACAGATTCATATACAGGACGCTGCGGCTGTTGACTGTCAGCAGCAGGTATGTAAGCGCTGCGGGGATCATAGAGCAGAGCGCGAGAAATGCAGGCTTTGCCTGTGTTGTGCGCTGACCGGTGATCCGGTAGTGTGCGGCGTCCTGCTTTGCGATCTTCTGTGCGCAGCTCCCCAGCAGCAGACAATGCACTGTGATTCCGCAGAGCAGACTGAGATAGCGGATCCATTTTGCACTCATGATCGCGAAAGATACGGCGACGACCAGACACATCAGCTCAGAGATCAGCAGCCAGATCAGTACGGTTCCGCAGGATTTCCAGAAATGCGGCATATTTCCTCCGTGTATTACGCAGCTCCGGCGGCATACTATGTATACGCAGAAAGGAGCGGTATTGATGAAACAGAATCATGCGCACGACAGAGATGTCAAGATCTATACCCCGCTGCCGCGTCGGATCGGTCAGCCGCCTGCTATGCCGCAGACAGATCCGGAGGCAGATGAGGCAATATCTGTCTGGCAGCCTTCCTGTCACATGCCGGAAGACGCAGAATCCGGTCTCATCCAATAGTAATATACACGATTTTCACAGGATTGTCAAGCCGGATGTGAATGCTTTTCGGCGCTCCGCTGAATTCCGGACAAATTTGCCGGCAAATTTGCCGGAATCTGCCGGAGCGCTTGACGAAATCCTGTTTTTGCGATATAATAAATCTGTATGGATCAAAAAAGCATGGGAGGAAAGACATGGCTCTGATTTCTGCGTCCATTCTGAACGGCGATCTGGCGCATTTGAGTGCGGTCGCTGAGACAGTCCGGAAAGCCGGTGCAGATGCGCTGCATTACGATGTAATGGACGGCTGTTTCGTTGATAATCTTTCGTTCGGACTTCCGGTGCTGGAGAGCCTTCGCCCCTGCACCGATCTCCCGATTGACGTACATCTGATGATACAGGAGCCGCTGCGTTTTGTGGAGCGGTTCGTGAAGGCAGGTGCTGATCTGCTCTCTTTCCATATTGAGAGCGGCTCCGATCCGGCGCAGACTTTGCGTGCGATTCAGCAGTTCGGGATTCCCGCAGGTATTGCCGTATCGCCGGAGACACCGGAGGAGCGGCTCAGACCGCTGCTTCCGCTGCTTCGTGAGGAGGATTTCGTGCTGATGATGACAGTGCGTCCCGGACTGGGCGGGCAGTCATTTATGCCGGAGGTTCTGCCCAAGATCCGGCATCTGCGCGAAATGTTTGCAAATGCCGGTATGACTGCGCATATCGAGGTGGACGGCGGTATCAATGCAGAGACCTCCGCACGCTGCCGTGAAGCCGGTGCGGATTATCTGGTTGCCGGTTCTTATCTGCTCGGCGCGGCATCACCTGCGGAAGCCGTACGGCTGCTGCGCGGCGAGGTGATCTGAGCAGTCCCGCTGCAAACGGCACGGACTGCGTCCTGTTCGCAGAGACAGGTTCCGAATTCACTGAGCCTTGCGCGGTTCAGCGGGGACAGTCGGAAGGGGAGACCGTATTCCAGCAGAATATGCTGAACAGTGCCGGATCCGGTTCGGCACAGCTTCAGTGTCAGGATATACCTGCTGCGGCAGCGGTACAGTGTGCTGCTCAGGATCCTGCTGCTGTGTCTGCTGAGCTGCATACAGCAGGACAGCAGCGATTCCTGATCCGGAAAGCCTGCTGCTGTGCTGACGTTCTTTGTCTGAACGGGGGTATCATTCCGGCTGGCCGGCATTTGTACGGTGAAATAGGCGGTCAGTCCGCCTTGCGGAGCTGCAAACAGCTCGACCGTGACCGGATATTCTGAAAACGGAATTCCGCTGACGGATTCTGCGTGGGAGAGCATCATCGAGATCAGCCGCATCATCTGCGGCGCATCAGCGGCAGAAGCGGATTCGGCGAGAAAGTGCTTCAGCTCATCCGCCGAAAGCTGCACTTTTACGGATTGTGCGGAGAGCCGGTTTACGGTCATGAAAATCGGTTCCTTTCTGTTGAAATGGAGGCTATCATGGAAACACGCCGCAGACTGCGCGGGCAGAAGGCACGGGAACGTCAGAAGGAACGAATGATCCTGACGGGTGCTGCTCTGCTTTCGCTGCTCGGCATTGCGTCCGGATTATACGGACTGCGGGTCTGGCTGCTCGGCGGGATCGCCGGGGCGACAGCGCTTTCAGCAGAGCTGATCTGTCTGCGAATCCGGAAAAGAAAGCCGGATTTCCGTGCGGCGCAGTCTGTTCTGGACGGATGGATCCTGCTGATGCTGATGCCGGTGACAGTACCGGTTCCTTTGCTTATCATATCCTGTGTGTTCGCAATTATCATCGGGAATTTCCGGATAAAAGGCGATACGGCGCCGGTGATTCCGGCGGCTCCGGCAGGCTTTTGCCTTGCATGGC
>CAMNAY010000050.1 GCA_946531975.1 uncultured Ruminococcus sp.
TGATCATAACGCTGTACGGGTCTCTGATGGTATAATCCGCATCAGCGATCTCCATACCGTACTGTTCTGTGAATTGTGCCGAGAGTGTGTCGATAAACTGACGAACTGTGAAGAACGGGAACTTATTCAGTGTGGTTGTCTCATAGATCCGAATGAGAAGCTCAGAGTTTCCGTCCTCTGCATTCAGCCGGATGTTATATCCGATCTGAGCGGTTTTGTATTTCGTGACCGTGCCGTCCTCAGCAGTCACCGCGAGTGTACCGTCAGTCAGGGTGAAGGTACCTTCTTCAATGCTGCCGTCAACGAACGAGGCAAAACGGATCCTGTCACCGTTGATCTCGATCAGACTGTTTTTGCTGTACCAGAGACTGTCTTCCAGCTTTTCGATGCCCTTGGGTTCGGTTTCAAATGCTGCGGTGTTGAGCGCTCTGTCGAGCACGGTGAAGCTGTATTCGCTGAAGTCGGTGATGTCATAGGTCAGCGTAAAGGTGCCGTCTTCGTCCGGATTTGCGGGGATAATATCACAGAAGTTGATGTTATTTTCTTCGCCGGGGATCAGCTGATTCATGATTGCTCTGCCTGCAAGGGGAAGTGTGCTTTCATTGTAGGGGCGGTCGAGAATCGTAGCGTCCGTGATGCGGCGGCAGATATAACGGGTGATTTCATAGAGGTTATAGGCGGAGTCCGAATAATCTGCATCCGGATCATAAGCGCCGACCGTGCCGCCCTGACCGTGTCCGGTGACGATAATGCCGTCCAGCGCGGTTTCGTCACTGGCAGTGAGCGTCAGAATCGTTCTGCCGTCCTTCTCGCTGACCTGTGTTTCGAGCTGCGGTGCCTGCGTGTCTACGACAAGCGGGTAGGAGATCGTCTGCGGATGCTCTGCGGATCCTTCGTAGTCGATCGAACCGCTGAGAACGAGGTTATATGTTCCGTCAGGGATGCTGTTCATTTCGTCGTTAGGCTCTGCGCTAAATACGTACCAGCGGCCCGCAACCGGTACATTTTGTCCTTCCATAACACGGTTGCCCTCTGCATCCTCCACATATGCGCCGTCCAGAAGATACTGGCGGATGTTTTTGGCGATGATGCCGGCATGATCGGCAAGACCGTCGTTATTCGGAGAGACATAGACCGTATCTGCATTTCCGAACATTTCTTCATACTCATCCGGCGTGGCAGCCATCTGAACGCACAGCATAAAGTCGTCTTCGGTATCATATGAATCTTCAGGGATATTTCTGGCGATTTCAGTAAAATGAGCGAGCGCTTTCGTCAGGGAATGACCGGCTTCGATTGTCATATTACCCATTTTCATGCTGGGAACGCAAGCTTCGCGCTCAAAAATCGGAAGCTGTGCCCAGTCATCGCTGAAGCCGAGCAGCGGAATGGAGATGTCGCAGCAGTTGTCTGCGCCCTCCAGCAGCAGATAGCCTTCGATGAAGAATCCGTTGGTGAAGGTTTCGCGGAGTGCTTCGTACTGAGATGCATCGAGTGTGACGGAGACCGTCTCGGTGCGGGATTCACCCGCAGCGATATTCAGCAGTGCGGAGCAGTCTGCGCTGCTGATGAGTGCCTGCTGTCCGGAGATTCTGTCCTGAGCTGTCGTTTCATCGAAGATTGTTCCGTCTGTCGTCAGTGCGAGCTTTGCGGAGCTGAAGCTGACGTCCTCATTGCTGAGATTGGACAGATCAACCTGAAAACGGAAGCTGCTGCCGAGCTTATCATAGAGATTGACCTTTGCAGCGCCCTCCGGACCGGTCAGAATAACCTTGTCCGCGAGCATATTGTTCATCGAGACCAGACCTGCACCCTGACGGCGCGGGGTCACATACAGACCGTTCTCGTCGGTATAGGGGACCGCGGAGCACATCAGCAGATTGCGCATGTATTCCAGCTTGTCTCTGCCGTTCAGCGCGATGCCCTGCTTCTGCATGTACTCGTTCATGATCGCGGCACAGCCTGCGAGATACGGCGAAGCCATGGACGTACCGGACATGATCTGCTCTGTGCTGCCGTAGCCTGCGGATTCGACGCAGCCGCCGATGCCCATGATATCAGGACGCAGATCGAGAGACTGTCTGCCGCCGTATGCGGTATACATGCTGACCTCAGTCGGGTAATCGAAGGGAACAGTCTGTCCGCGGAAGCTGAGTGTCTGCTCCGGTTCTGCGAGGAGCATCTGACCGTCTTCGTAGGTGATTACTCCGAGCGGCAGTTCGGATTCACTGATGACGAAGGAAAGACCGTCGGTGATTTCCCAGTCCATGACAATGACGCCGACTGCGCCGGCTGCCAGTGCGCAGTTTGCAATATCCGTGTATTTATCATCATCGTCGGCGCGGTTGACGAGGGCGAGTTTTCCGGTGAGGTCTTTGCCTTCAAAGTCCTCCGGTGTGCCGTCGCCGCAGAATTCGTATGCGTAGTCACCCTCCTGAAGATAATCGCCCAGGCTGAGCATATTCGCATCCGGGTGCAGGGTCGGGCGATAGACGATGAGCTGATCTTTGAAGCCAAATGCAGTGAGATATTCAGTGACTTCATTCTCCGCAGATGCAACAACGAGCAGGGATGCACCCGGATCTGCCTTGTCTTCAATGGTGGATCCATCCGGGTTGCAGGCAAGCGGCGGTGCGCCGTAGAGCTGCACGCCGTTTTCAAAGTTGCCTGCTGCGATGCAGACCATGATGCCGGCGTTCTCTGCCGTTTTGAGCGCTTCGCCCATCAGGTTGTTGCCGAATGTCTCGCTGGGGCTGCCGAAGCTCATGTTGATGACATCAGCACGGAGTCTGACAGCGTCCTCGGTTGCAGCGATTGCAGCGGGGTAGCTGATGTCGCCGTTTTCGTTTCCGGTTGCCATAAAGAGGATCTGAGCATCCTTTGCGACACCGGAGATGACCTTGCCGTCGTCATCCGTGATCGAATTGCCCGCAGCAATGCCTGTGACATGGGTGCCGTGATAGCTGTCGGGATCGGGAACATCTGCATACGGATCCGCGTCATAATAATCTGCCACAAACGGCAGCTTGCTGTTGATATAGGTCTGAGAAGGGTCGATCTGCGCATTCAGTCCGACGTTCTGAACGATGTCCGCAATGCTTTCCTGTGTCAGTTTGGTCTCAATACTCTCGTCAAGCGGTGCAAACATCGGGTGCGTGATATCCAGCTCCGAGTCGATGATCGCGATGACCTGTCCTTCACCGGTGCAGCCGGTGGTGTCATAATATGCAGGGAAGCCGCCGAGCTGTGCAGCGCGTGCCATCTGCGGTGCTGCGCAGTTGTGAACCTCTGCGACCTGCTCGACGCCCGGCAGTGCGCGGATTTCAGGAATCAGGTCTGCGGGGATTTCGCAGCAGAATGCGTTAAGGAGAATACTGTAACTGTACTGAATTTCCAGCTCCGGATACAGCGCACGGATGCTCTGCTGAACCCGCTCCTGTGCGGAACGGATGCGGCTCTCTGCACGGTCTGCCTGTGCGGTGTTCAGATAGCTGACGCCCAGTTCTTCTGCCGCAGGCTGTGCAAGAACAGCATCGCCGGAAACCTTGACGATTACTGTGACAGGAGACTGCTGTGTGCTTTCTCCGGATTGGCTCTCAGCAGCGGCGGATGCTGTAAGCTGCGTCTGAAGCATCGGCAGTCCGCCGAGGCAGAGCGATGCAGCAAGCGTCAGGCTGAGGGCTTTGCTGATGATGGTTTGATGCATGAAATCATCCCTTCTCAAAAAATTTCACATGGCAGTACAGGCTGGAGCGCTGTTCTGGCATGTGATCGGCAGACAGGAAAAACTGACGTTTCCCGCATGTCTGCATCCCATATTTTACCATAAAAACAGGCGCATGTCAATAAAATCAGATTTAAACATGGTTAAGATTTTATAAAGATACAGAGAGCCTTGATTTTTGAGCAATTACAGGATGTTGGATTTGAGCAAGATGCGACAAAAAACCTGAACCTGTCAGCAGATTCCTGAGAGAATGATGAAAGCCGGTGCCGATGTGCAGCGGAATCTGCCGCAGGACTGCCGGTACAGAATGATTTTGTTTGCAATCTGATAAATTGAGAGTTTTTTACAAATTTTATCGCGGCGGCACTTGAAATTTTGCCGAAGGTATGATATAATAGACCATATAACAATGCCAGTCGGAGGAAATCGTATGCAGAAAATCGGGCGCGCTATGAGCGCTGCTATGGCAATTACCCTCAGCTTTGCGCTGTCACTGACGGGTAATCTGATTTCGGGACACTTTTCAGCTGTCGGCTTTCTGGTCTGTTTTCTGATCAGTACAGCGGTCAGTCTGCTGATCGGGCTGCTGGTGCCGATGAAACCGCTGACGGACCGGCTCTGCGGCTCTCTGCCGCCGGACAGCATGAAGCGCCGGTGCATTGAGACACTGATTGCCGATCTGCTCTATACGCCGGTCATCACCCTGCTGATGATCGCACTGTCCTGTTTCAATGCCCGCAGGCACGGCGGCAGTCTTCCGTTTCTGCCTGCGTTTCTCAGGGCGCTGCTCATCAGCTTTGTGATCGGTTATGTGCTGATTTTCGTGTTGATGCCGCTGTTCCTGCGGCTGATCCTGAAGAAGTACGGAGTTCAGCAGGGTCCGCCCCGCAGACCGGAACAGTAAGCGCCGCAGAACAGGAGTGTGGTACAGATGATTCCGCCCGAAGATGCCATGCAGAATATGCCGGCGGTCACCTTTGACCGTGCCGCAGCAGCCCTCGCGGGGGATTTTGAACGGATCTTTGTTGTCCGGCTTGAGAGCGGCTGCTATACCGAATATACCACGGGCTGCGGTGAGCTTGAGGTCAACTCATCCGGCACCGATTTCTTTTATGATCTGCGCGGATATATCCGCAGAAATGTCGTGCCGGAGGATCAGGACAGAGTGCTGCGGCTGCTGCACAGAGAACGCCTGAAGGTGATTCTGAACGACGGGAATTCCGCGACGCTCAACTACCGGATGCCCACGGAACAGGGCGTGCTGTACAATACGATGAAGGTCATCTGCGGAAGCGGCGCCGAGGACGGGCTGCTGTTCATCGGAATGCGGCGCGTCAGCAAATTCATGCGCAGTTATGCGGCTGCTTCCGTCGATTATGAGCTGTACAGCCATATTTCCCGCGCACTCGCCAGACGCTATGAGGTCATCTATCTGGTCAATCTGCAAACGGGCGCCTATACCGAATACAGCTGCAGCGAATCGTATGCACGGCTCAATGTCGGCGCACGCGGCACCGATTTTTTCGGAGATACACAGCGCAACCTCAAAATCGACATCTATCCGGAGGATTATCCGATGATGGCGAAGGAGATGGAGCGGGAGCAGCTGCTTCAGAATCTCGCTGAAAGCGGAACCGCAACGCTGAATTACCGGCTGATGCTCGACGGTAAGCCGCAGTATGTGACGCTGACTGCGATTCAGCCGGAAGATGACGAGATTCACCTGATTATTGCGGTCTCCAATGTCGATGCCGCAAAGCGCAGAGAGATCGCCTTTCGTGAGGCGCTCGGCAGCGCAATGGATCTCGCACACCGGGACGCGCTCACAGGTACCGCCAGCAAGCACGCCTATGTAAAGGCGGAGGATGCACTGAATACCCGCATTGAAGCCGGCGAGAATTTGACATTTGCCGTTGCCGTCTGTGATATCAACGGGCTGAAAAAGGTCAATGATACACAGGGACATCTTGCAGGCGATGCGTATATCAAAGATGCCGCGGATATGGTCAGCCGGTGTCTGGAGGGCGGGGAAGTCTTCCGGGTCGGCGGCGATGAATTTGCCGTGCTGCTGCGCGGTCCGGCGTATGAAAAACGGGAAGATTTGCTCGTGCTGCTGACAAAAACGCAGGAGACACGAAGAAAGAACGGACAGGTCACAGTTGCCTGCGGACTGGCAGAATATGAACAGGGAAACGATCGGCGTGTGCAGGATGTCTTTGACCGCGCTGACCGTGCAATGTACGAAAATAAAAAGCTGTTCCGCTGAAGAATGAAAACCCGCTGTATGAAGCAACATACAGCGGGTTTATTGGTTATTTGGGCTGGAGAATGTCCTCCAGTTCATTCAGCAGAAGCGTCTGCTCACGGCGTGTGCCGGCGCAAATGCGCAGTCCGTTCGGGAAGCAGCGCACCGAAATGCCCTTCTGCAAGAGCTGCTCGAAGATCTCGTGCGCATAAGCTGTCTTCACGAAAATAAAGTTCGTGCGCGGCGGGTAGACCTTTTCCAGCACCTCCGGAAAACGCTGTGCCAGATCATTGACGGCAGTATAAAGACGCTGTGTCTGCACGATGATCTCATCGCGGCAGTGCTGCATCAGCGACTGCTCCTTCAGTACGGTCGCTGCAATGACCTGTGTGACCGCATCGCAGTTGTACGGCGACTTTGCAGCACGCATCAGACCGGTCTTGTACGGATCTGTGACCGCAAAGCCCATACGCAGCGATGCCATGCCCATCGCCTTTGAGCAGGTGCGCAGGACGATCAGATTGTCGTACTTTGTCACCAGATCCAGCACGCTTTCGTCCCAGAAGTCCATATAGGCTTCATCGACGAGCATCAGGCAGTCCGGTGCCGATTCGATCAGGCGGATGATTGCCTCACGCGGCTCGCCCAGCGAGGTCGGGTTGCAGGGATTCGAGAACAGCACGGCATCTGCTTCCTTTGCAGCAGCAATCAGCGCGTCCATGTCGATCTGAAGATTCTCCTTCTTCGCGACGGTCACGACCTCCAGCTCTGCCAGCTCTGCGTACAGCTTGTACATGGAGAAATCCGGCGAAACGGTGACGAGTCTGCTGCCCTTCGAGAGAAAATTGTTGAGGATGATCGTGATGATCTCATCGGAGCCGTTTCCGGCGGTCACACAGTCCGGAGAAATGCCGTAATACGCAGCAAATGCGTTGATCACGTCCGTTGCAACCGGATCGGGATAGCGGTTGAAGGAGATCTGCTCAATCGCATCCGCGACCTTTGCCTTCAGCACAGTCGGCAGATCGAAATAAGACTCATTGGCATCAAGCCGCACCGGATAATAGCCGGTGATCGGATCGTAAGGCTTGAGCTTCGTCAGTTTTTCGGGTAATTTCATTCGGGGGTTCACTCCTTTGTTTCATCCTCAAACCGCACTGCAATCGCGTTGGCGTGTGCGGTCAGCCCCTCTTTGTTCGCGACGAGAATGATGTCATCCTTTGCCGCACGCAGGGCATCCTCCGTATAGTAGATATAGCTGGAACGCTTGATGAAGCTGTAAACCGACAGCGGCGAGAAGAAGCGCGCTGTACCGGAGGTCGGGAGAACGTGGTTCGGTCCTGCGTAGTAATCGCCGAGCGGTTCAGAAGCATAGGTTCCGAGGAAGACAGAGCCTGCATTGTCGAGCTTGCCGATGTATTCCAGCGGATTCTGCATCAGCACCTCAAGGTGTTCCGGCGCGACTTCATTGGCGAGCTCGACTGCCTGCTCCGGTGTATCACAGATCAGAATTGCACCGTAATTGTCCAGCGAGGACTTGATGATCTCGCGGCGTGCAAGATATGCCATCTGCCGCTCGAACTCTGCCTGTGTCTCCTTCGCGACGCGTTCAGAGGTCGTCACGAGAATTGCGGAGGCGAGCTGGTCGTGTTCTGCCTGCGACATCAGGTCTGCGGCGACGAACTTCGGGTTTGCAGTGTCATCTGCCATGACCAGCACTTCGCTCGGTCCCGCGACCATGTCGATATCGACAACGCCGTACAGCAGACGCTTTGCCGTTGCGACGAAAATATTGCCCGGACCGACGATTTTGTCTACGCGGGGGATTGTGTCCGTGCCGTATGCGAGCGCCGCGACTGCCTGTGCGCCGCCCATGAGGAAGATGCGGTCAACGCCGCAGAGGGATGCCGCAACGAGGATATCGGGATTCGGCTTGCCGTCCTTTGCGGGCGGTGTGACCATGATCAGTTCCTTGACGCCTGCGATTTTCGCAGGAATTGCGTTCATCAGTACCGAGGAGGGATACGCCGCGGTGCCGCCGGGAACATACAGACCCACGCGCTCCAGACCGCGGAGTCTCTGACCGAGAATCACGCCGTCGGCACGGGTGTTGCAGAAGCCCTGTTCCTTCTGGCGGTTGTGGAAATCGGAGATGTTCTCGATCGAATTGAGCAGCGCCTCAACGAATTTCGGGTCAGCAGCTTCGAGCGCATCGGAAATGGTATCGGCATCGACCTCGAACTGTTCGGGGCATTTGCCGTCAAATTTTTCAGTATATGCACGGACGGCAGCGTCGCCCTTCGTGCGGACATCCTCAAGAATTGTCGTAACGGTCTCAACAACCTTGGGATCAGGTGCGGTATTTCTGCTGCGAAGCTGCGCAAAGAATGCGGCTTCGTCCTTACCGTTGCAGCGGATGATTTGCATGGATGTGTTCCTTCCTTTCAGTGAGATTTGAAATGAACGGCCTTCGGAATATTATTTTGCTTTCAGGAATGCTTCAATCTTTGCGGCAAGTTCTTCGATCTCAGACTGCCGCAGCTTCATGCTGACGGTGTTTGCGATCAGTCTTGCGGAGATCGGGCAGACATCCTCGAATACTTCCAGCCCGTTTTCCTTCAGGGTCGTGCCGGTTTCGACGATATCAACAATGCCGTCGGAGAGTTCGAGCAGCGGAGCCAGCTCAACGGAGCCTTCAATTTTGACGATATCGACGTCCATGCCCTTTGCCTCAAAGAAGCGGCGCGTCACGTTCGGATATTTCGAGGCGATTGTCTTGACGCCGTAGCCGCTGTAAAAATCGGTGCCTTTTTTGACGGCAAGCGCGAATTTGCAGCGCCCGAAACCGAGATCCAGCAGTTCGTAGAATTTGCCCTGCATTTCGAGAATCGTGTCCTTGCCGACCACGCCGAGGTCGCAGACGCCGTGTTCCACATAAGTAATCACGTCGTTTGCCTTTGCCAGCACAACTTCAATGCTGCCGTCACCGATCGGAAGAATCAGCTTTCTGCCTTTCTCGTGAACAGCGGTGCAGTCGATGCCGAGCTGCTCGAACATGCCGACGGTGTCTTTTTCCAGTCTGCCCTTGGTCAGGGCAATCCGCAGCGGTCTCTGCATGATTCACACTCCTTTCACGGTGTCGGCGGACTTGCGTCCGGTGATTTCAAGCACGCTGTCAATGCCGTGCTGTGCGGCATATTCCCGTGCATCTTCAAGGGTTTCCGAGAGCGAATGCTCCACGACAAGCCCCTTTTCGCGCAGATTGCGTGCTGCTTCGACGGCTTCTGCTTCGCAGTCCGCCGCAGCCCAGATCAGCACATTGCTTGCGGGTCTGACATCGGCAGGGGAATCGCCCTGCTGACGGCTCAGAACCTTCACGGCTGCATCAATATTCACAGCAAAGCCGGTTGCGGGAACGTCATAGCCGAATTCTGCGATCAGCTTGTCATAGCGGCCGCCGGAGAGGATCTCCTCGCCGTAGCCGGAGAGATAG
>CAMNAY010000051.1 GCA_946531975.1 uncultured Ruminococcus sp.
GAGCGTACCGAGGAAAGAGAGGTTCATTTCCTCCTGCTTCAGCTCTGATTTGACCAGCTCAAACAGGCGGGTCTGTGCGCCGTCTTCAGAATACGCATGCTCCCGGAAGGGCAGCTCAGTGCTTTGCTTTCCGAGGTTGACATTCAGCACCTTTTTGATCGTGTCGTACAGGATCTGACTGTCTGCGGTCGGGATGCGGGAAGCTTCCCGCAGGCAGACGCCGCGAACGGTGCGCTGGCTGTCCACAAAAGCAGTCAGGACGCGCTCCAATGTGAAGTATCTTGCTTCCGGATTAAAGTGATTCCGGATCTCGCTGAGTTCCTTGCGATTCATCGGGTTGTCTCCTTTTTCTGGATTTGAGAGAAAAACGCCGCCGACCCCAGCCGACGGCATTTTGTATTATTTTGCCATGTGCGCGTTAAGCTTCTCAACAAGCTCGTCCGCACTGACGCCATGCACAGCGCATGCTTCCTCCAGCGACTCGCCGCGGGATGCCGGGCAGCCGAGGCAATGCATGCCCATTTCGAGGAAGTAGGGCGCGGTAGACGGATCTGCGTCGAGAATATCACCGATCACAGTATTCTTTGTAATTTCCATGGTACAAACTCCTTTCGGACATAAAAGAGGGCGCAGCCAAAGCCGCGCCCATGTAAACCGGAATTACTGCTCGCTCTTCATCTGAGCATAGCACTCGCTGCAATAAACAGGGCGATCCTCACGCGGGCGGAACGGCACCTGAGCCTCACGGCCGCACTTTGCGCAAGTTGCAGTGAAGTACTCGCGGTCGGTCTTACCGGCGTTCTTGCGAGCGTCGCGGCATGCCTTGCACTTCTTCGGGTCATTTGCAAAACCCTTCTCAGCGTAGAACTCCTGCTCACCGGCGGTGAATACGAACTCCTGTCCGCACTCATTGCATACTAAGGTTCTGTCTTCGTACATGTGGATTTTCCTCGATTCTTGAAATTTGGACCTCGACGGATTTGCGCCATCACTGTTGCATCATGATCGCCTGCGGGCGCACAGCCCTGAAGCGAAAGCGGTTAGCAGGTGAAAAGTTCGCACGCGCTGGAAGAAATGCTGCCGGGTCATTGATAAGTGTTCAGAAGGGATACCCGCCCTCTGTTCGGGACAGCCAAAGTCGGGCTGCGCGGGCTGCACACGGTTCCGCATGATACAGCCGCCGTCAAAGCTCAGCTTGGCTCCGGACGGCACGGAGCTTGCGTCTTGCACGCTGCATGGCGTTGCTGACGCTTTTTTCGGAGATTTGCAGCCGATCCGCGATTTCCCGATAGGAAAACCCGCCTGCCGCTTCCGAGAGAACCTCCCACTCCTGTCGGCTCAGGACTGTTTTCAGCGATGCATAAAGTTCGTTGACACGTTCTTTTTGCAGATACACCTGTTCAGGTGATTCGCTGCCGTCCGAGAGTTTATCACAGAGCGCATCATCCGGATCATCGAGTGAGCTGCCGGAAAACCGGTGCAGACTGAGATCCTTTCTGGACGCGTTTCGGATGCGGTTCCGGATACAACGGAACGCATAGGTGCGGAAGCTGGCGCCATGCTCACCGAAATTCTGCTGATACGAATTTGCGGCGGCAAGGAGTCCGAGCAGTCCCTCCTGCGCATAATCCTCTGCATCCGCAGCATTTGCGGCGCAGGAATTCGCGAGCCGAACAACCATTGTACGGCAGCGGTCGAGGAGGATGCCGAACGCCTGCGGCTGCTCATGCAGCACAGCGACAAGCGCCTCGTCCGACATGGCAGAGAGCGTCTCATCAGAAAGCAAATTCATCCTGAAACCTCCTCCGCGGGACAAGACCAAACGCTGCACAGACGCACCGTTTCAATCGTTCAAGACGCAGAACCGTCAAAAACGAAATGATAACCTATTATAATATATACGAAAATAGTCCGTTTGTCAAGCAATTTATGAGAAAACGGCAAATTTCACAGCTTTCAACACAAATTCCTCAGCACAACAAACAAATTATTTCGCATCAAACGCAGCCCTGCCGTCACGGAACAGATTTCCGCCGTGCGAATCTATCGCAACGAGCAGCGGAAATTCCGAGATGGTCAGACGCTTGACAGACTCACAGCCAAGCTCCGGATACGCAATGACCTCACAGGATGTGATGTGGGCGGCGGCAAGTGCGCCTGCTCCGCCGACAGCACAGAAGTACACCGCAGAATTCCGGCGGATTGCTTCACAGACTGCCTCATTCCGCTCGCCCTTGCCGATCATGGCGATCAAGCCTTCGTCAAGGAGCAGCGGTGCATAGGGATCCATTCTGCCGGATGTCGTCGGACCGCAGGCACCGATCGGGCGTCCGGGAGGAGCGGCGGTCGGACCGGCATAGTAAATGACAGCGTCACGGAGGGGGAACGGAAGTGCATCCGTGCCCTGCTCCCGCATCACGGCGGTGAGCCGCTTGTGCGCGGCGTCGCGGGATGTGTAGACGGTTCCGGAGAGGATCACGCGGTCGCCGGCGTGCAGGGCTTTGCGCTCCCGCACGATTTCCGGCAGATCGGTCACATTTAATGTATAGTTCATCGACGATCAGTTCCAGCTGCTGTTGCTGTCTCCTGCGCTCTCGGCAAGGTCGTCGAAATTGAACTCGCCCTTATTCACCTTGCTGAAGGACTTGTTTGCCACTTCATCAAAGCTCTCGAAGCTCGGCAGATCATCGTCATCGTTGACAGTATTGCGTGCCTCTGCGATGACATTCTTCGCTTCATTCAGACGGCTGCCTGCCTGACCGGACAGGTTCTCCAGCACGAGCGAGATCTCATTGAACTTCTTGGAAACGCTGTCGATTTCAGAACGCAGCAGTGCGCGGACTGTTCTCGCGGTTTCGGTTGTGGTCTTGGTTCTCTTTTCTGCATCTGCGAGCGACTCACGGACGGACTCCTCTGCATCAGCGACCGTCTTGATCGCCTGTGCATCGGCATCGTTCAGCTTCTTCTCAGCTTCTGCATTTGCATTGGTAATGGTCTCATCAGCCTGCTTGTTTGCATCGGCGATGGTCTGCTCTGCCTGCTGATTTGCAGCGGAAACAGTCTCCTCAGCCTTTGCATTTGCCTCAGCGATGATCGTATCAGCCTGCGCCTTTGCATCCTTCACGCGCTTGTCGGCTTCTTTTCTCGCCTCGGAAGCAACCTTCTTTGCGGTCATCTGCGCTTCCATGAACAGTGCGCTCATATCGAAGCTGGAATCGGAGCCGTTCTCCTTCAGGTCAGCGACCTGCTGCTGGAGATTCTCGATCTCGCGATCCTTATCAGCGAGAGAATTGTTCTGCTCAGCGATCAGTGCTTCATACTCAGCGAGTTTCTGGAGATCGGTCTCATTGGACAGACCCGCCTGCTCCTCGATCATCGCATTCTTTGCATCCAGCTCTGCGCGGAGTGCAGCGACTTCAGCTTCGCTGTCAGACACCTTTGCCTCAGCAGTTCTGGCACGTTCTTCGAGCTCAGTAATCTTTGCAGTGATCTCCTCATTGTTGCCGGTTGCGGACAGTGCCTGTGCGGAGAGGTTTGCGAGGTCTCCGCGGAGAGACTCATTGTCCTCATTCAGCGTGGTCAGGCGGCTTTCCAGCTCGGTAATCTTATTGTTCAGTTCTGTTTTTTCTTCACGCTCAAGCTCAAGCTCTGCCTGTGCAGATGCCAGATCAGCCTGTGCGTCAGTCGCGGTCTGTTTTGCAGATTCCAGCTCATTGCGCAGTTCAGACAGATCGCCGCCGACTGCGCCGCCCTCTCCGTCAACCTCAATGACCGGACGGTTCTTCAATTCATCCTGTGCAGCGCGCAGCTGATTCTTTGTCGTGCCCAGTTCACCGCGCAGACGGCTCAGTTCAGCCTCGAATTCAGCTTCCTTTGCATCGCTGAGTCCTCCGCCGCTTTCCATCTGCTTTTTCAGCTTATCCACTTCTTCCTGAAGCAGATAGTTTTTGGAATTGAGTTCATCGACATAGTTCAAGACGTCTTCTTTGACAAATCCGCCACCGATTTTAGTGGTTCTCAAAACATTAGGCTCAGCCATATAACGCTCCAATCCTCCGCAGAAAAAATGAATCATTGCTGGTAACACGAGAGCCGGTGCAAACCGGCAGCATCCCGGCAGACGAGTGACAGCTTTCAGCCGTTCGCGGACAACGGGTTCAGCCATACAGACATCCGGCAAAGGGACTCCCTCATACTCACATATTATATGATAACATATTTTTTCGTTTTTTTCAATGCACCGAGTGTAGAATTATTGGCTTGATTTTCGTGCATTTTCACTATATAATTTCGATGATTTCCAGAACAATAGACAAAAATACAGCAGGATGTCACATTTTGACACCCTGCTGCGTGTGATATTCGATTGCTTATTTCTTGTCGAGAATCTTGAAGATTTCGGACAGATCATCGTCATCGTCCAGACGCGGAATTGCGGACTGCTGACGCTGCTGCGCAGGCTTTTTCTGCTGCTCAACCGGAACGAATCCCTCAACACCGGCGTTCTTGACCGGAACAGCCGTGGGCTTCTCGACCGGAATGTCGTCGATCTTGTTCTCGCTGCCCGGCTCGTCATAGCCTGCCGCGATGACCGTGATGACCATTTCGTCATTCATGTCTTCGATGAACGCAGTACCGAGGATGACCTCAACGCCGGGAGCGGCAGTCTCGGTGATCTTCTGTGTTGCAGCATCGACTTCAGAGGACAGAACATCCTCGCTCATTGCGATATTGATGAGCAGACGCTTTGCACCGGTGATCGAGGTCTCAAGCAGCGGGCTGGAGATCACAGCAGAAGCTGCCTCATCCGCCTTGTTCTTGCCGGAGCCGTGACCGATCGCCATATGTGCATAACCTGCACCCTTCATGATGGTGGAGACATCGGCGAAGTCGAGATTGATATAGCCGTCCTCAACGATGAGGTCGGAGATCGACTGCACGCCGGTCCTGAGGATGTCGTCCGCCATTGCGAAGCTCTGACGCATGGTCAGGGGCTTGTCCACGCCGACGAGCAGGCGCTCGTTCGGAATGATGACCAGCGAATCGACATATTTCTTCAGTGTTTCGATGCCGCGCTCAGCCTGTGCCATTTTCTGTTCGCGCTCAAAAGCAAACGGCTTGGTCACGACCGCGACCGTCAGGATGCCGAGCTCCTGTGCGATCTGTGCAACAACCGGAGCCGCACCGGTACCGGTACCGCCGCCCATACCGGCGGTAATGAAGATCATGTCAGCACCCTTCAGTGCATTGCTGATCTCATCGCGGTTCTCCTCAGCAGACTGTCTGCCGACTTCCGGACGGTTGCCGGCGCCGCGTCCCTTGGTGAGCTTTGCGCCGATCTGGATACGGGTCGGAGCCTTGGAATTGAGCAGTGCCTTTGCATCGGTGTTCACTGCGATATACTCAATGTTTTTCACATCTGCCTGCACCATGCAGTCCAGCGCATTGCCGCCGCCGCCGCCGACGCCGACGACCTTAATATTCACCTGCGGATCAAATGAATCTTCATAAACAAAATCAGTCATCAAAGTTCCTCCATTCGGACAGCCCGGTGTATCGGACGACGGAGCCGCCTAAAAACATATAATTTATTGTAACACAGTTTTTTTGTGATTGCAAGTCTATTTTCGCTTTTTGTTTTATTTCACAATTCGCAGCGAATAATTCGACACGCTTTTATGCACATTTCGCCGTATTTTCAAGGAATCCGTGACGGCTCGTCCGCAGCCGTTTCCTGCCGGTTCCATGCAGAATCCTGCGTAATAACAGAAATCTGATTATTGCCGATCATTGTCAGGAGATACTTCTTGTTCGGATTCAGACGCTCGATCGTCTTTGCTGCAAAGCGCAGCTTATACACCGCGTCATTGCTCGTCCCCATGTGGAATTCCACATTGTCTCCGAACTGCACAATGATGCTGCTCTGATCGGTCATGTCGATCGACTTGATGTCGCGGTTGTTGCACTCCTCGACAGCAGCCGTCAGCGTTTTCAGCACATTATCGCGCTTTTCATCCTCCGACTGAAGGTACATGCCGATTGTTCCCTGTGCCGGGTTATAGCCCGTAATGACAATCAGATCCGGCATCGGGTCTCCCTTCAGTTCCTCCAGCACACGGTTGGAGCCGCTGACGAGCAGATAACCGTAGCTCTGCGAAATATTCGCAACAGGCTTTGCCTTCTCGACGGTGATCTCAATGGTCGAAGGGTATTTTTTCTCGACACGGACATTCTCCGCATAAGCAATTCCCGCAGTGATCCGCTGGGCAGCCGACTTGGTATCCAGCCGCACCAGATTGTCCTTGTACGCGATGCCGCTCAGTGCAACGATCTCCTCCTCCGACGCATCCGTCTCATTGTTCACGACAATGTCCGTGACATTGAAGAACAGCGTCATCGAAAGTGCCAGACCGATGCCGAGGACCAGCAGGATCACGAGCGCGAAATACGCACGGTGTCTGCGCTTCCTTCTCCGCTGTCGCTTGCTGCTCTGATGCCGTTTTACGCTTTCCTTGACTACGTCCCGCACGGATTCCGCACCCCCTTTCGTCTCCTTTGACAATCCGATTCAAAGCTGCTGTGGAAACAGACTGTCTTTCAGATGCCCCGTTTTCCCACAATTTCAACCGAGTTTTCAACATTTTTTTGGCGCTCTCACGCCAAAAACAGCAGTTTTCCAAAGTTTTCACCCGCTGTTTTGCACTCTTTCCACCGAGTTTTCAACAAATTCAGGCGTTCAGGGCGTTTTTTTCACGTTCTGACGCAGAAATCAATGTCCGTTTGGCAATTCCGCCAAGGCTGTTGAAAGTCTCCGCAAAACGGTCATACCCGCGGTCAAGATGATGCAGCCCCCGCAGAACGGTCTCTCCCTCTGCGCCCGCTGCCGCTGCCGCAAGTGCTGCGCCGCCCCTGAGATCCATCGCTTCGACGGACGCACCGTGCAGGGATCTGACGCCTGTTATGACTGCCGTGCGCCCTGATACACGGATGTCCGCGCCCATGCGCAGCAGCTCGCCGACATGTTTATACCGGCTCTCAAATACAGTTTCTTCGATCATTCCCGTTCCCTGCGCGGTACAAAGCACCGCACAGATCAATGCCTGCGCATCCGTCGGGAATGCCGGATACGGCATCGTTCGTATGTACCGGACACTGCGAAGCGGCTGACTGCTGTCGAGATAGATCCGGTCGCGGCAGATTCCCAGTCTGCACCCCGCTGCACGCAGCACAGCCAGACTGCTCTCCATATCCCTCGGCGCGGTCCCTTTCAGGCAGACGGTTCCGCCCGCTGCCGCACAGGTACAGAGCCATGTATACGCCGCAATGCGGTCCGGCATCACGGTATACTCCGTCCCGTGAAGCGACTTCACGCCTTCGATCACGACCGTCCCCTCGCCCGCGCCGGTAATTCTTGCGCCGCATTGATTGAGAAATGCAGCAAGATCGGCGATTTCCGGCTCTCTTGCCGCATTGGTCAGCACGGTCTCACCTTCTGCGAGCACGGCTGCCGTGATGATATTTTCTGTTGCACCGACAGAAGGAATCGGCAGCGGGATTCTCGCCCCGTGCAGATGCTCTGCGGTGCAGATGATCTTTCCCTGTGATTCTCTGATCTGCACACCCATCTGCCGCATGGCATCCAGATGCAAATCAATCGGACGCGGACCGAGTTCACAGCCGCCGGGCATGGTTATGACGCACGCCCGCAGTCTGCCGAGCATCGGTCCCAGAAACATCACAGACGAGCGCATTGCGCGCATGTCTGCGTCCGGAATCTCCGTCTGTGTCAGTCCTTCGGGAGAGATGACGGCAGTCGTCTCCTCCATTTTGCAGCGCATCCCCAGATGATTCAGGATGCGGCTCGCTGCATATACATCCGTCAGCCGCGGGACGTTGTGCAGAACGGTTTCCCCGCTGCACAGGAGTGCCGCAGCCATAATCGGCAGCGCGCTGTTTTTTGCGCCCTGCACGGTAATCTCACCGCGCAGCTTCTGCCCGCCTGTGATCCGAAGAATCTCCTCTGCCATGCTGCATCACCTCAAAAAGCACCGGCTTTCGCCGTTTTCCTTCAGCATATGCAGACATCCGGCAAAGCGTTCCCGCATGCCGGATCCGTCAGGATAAAATACCGCTGAGAATCTCCCAGATGCGCTCGTCGGTATCCTGCGCGAACAATGCGCCGGCGCGCTGCCCCATGGCAATGCGCTTTTCCGGATGCGCACAGAGATCCGCGATCACTTCCTTCAGCCTGTCCGCTGTCAGATTCTTCTGCTCAATGACAATCGCAGCGCCGGCTTTTCCGAGCACCATTGCATTGTGGTATTGGTGGTTTTCCGCCGCTGTCGGGTACGGGATCAGAACAGAAGCCCGTCCGACCGCCTCCAGCTCACTGAGGGTCGATGCGCCCGCACGGCTGATGACCAGATCGGCTGCCGCGAGGCAGACGTCCATGTCATGGATGTACTCCGTGACGCGCATGCGTTCGCTGCCGTCAATGCCGCGTTCCTTCAATGCCTGCGGGAAGGAATCCCGCCCGAATTTGCCGTATGCGTGGATATGGTTGACCGCCATATCCGAGTGCAGATGCCAGTCCATAATCTCCGGCATGATCTCATTCAGGCAGCTTGCGCCCTGCGACCCGCCGAAGGACAGTATGGTCATGCCCTCCGGGAAGCCGAGCTTCGCTTTTGCCTGTTCTTTGGTGCATTTGGTCAGATTTCCGCGGACGGGCAGTCCGGTCACATGGGTCGGTGCGCCCTCCGGAAAATATTTTTTCGCCGCTTCAAAGGTCATCATAATCGCCTTTGCGCGTTTGGCAAGCAGCTTGTTCGTGACGCCGGGATAGGCGTTCTGCTCATGAATCGCGGTCGGGATGCCGAGCTGCTGTGCGGCACGGATTACCGGGCCCGCTGCATATCCGCCGGTACCGATTGCCAGATCCGGCTGAAACTTTTTGATAATCGCCTTCGCATGGCTGCCGGCTGTCATCAGATAGCCTGCCGCCTTGACATTGCGGACAAAGTTCGAGGGGCTGAGTGACCGCTGAAGTCCGGCGACCTTCACATGCTCCATGGGATATCCCGCCTGCGGAATGAGCGTTGACTCCATGCCGTCGGGTGTACCGACAAACAGAAATTCCGCATCGGGACAATGCTTCTCTATGATCCCCGCAATGGCGAGTGCGGGATTGATATGCCCGCCGGTTCCGCCGCATGCGATCAGTATTTTCATATCATGTCATCCTTTTTCTATGGGTTTGTTATACGGATCTGTTCAGCCGTTCAGCTTCGCCTGACGGGAGATGTTCAGCAGAACACCCATTTCCGCAAGCTGCATCATCAGTGCGGTTCCGCCGTAGCTGAAGAACGGCAGCGAGATTCCGGTATTCGGAATCGCGTTGCTGACAAC
>CAMNAY010000052.1 GCA_946531975.1 uncultured Ruminococcus sp.
CACGGTCACAGGAAAATCTACTGTCTGACCGGTCCCAAGGGGATGCCGCAGGCAGAGAGCCGGCTGCGCGCCTATCAGGACATGATGCAGAAGCACGGGCTGTACTTTGACGAATCCTATTATACATACGGCACATTCTGGGTCGATTCTGCACAGGAATATGCGCTGCGGCTGGTCACCGGTCAGCTTGCCCTGCCTCAGGCAATCGTCTGCGGAAATGATATCACGGCAATGTCGGTCATCAAATGTCTGCTGGGCGCGGGCATCCGCGTGCCGGAGGACGTCGCTGTCACAGGCTATGACGGGTTTCCGTTTGCGGCGAATATCGACGTCACACTGACGACCTATGCGCGTGACCATGAGCAGCTCGGCGCGGATGCTGTCCGCCGGCTGCTGCGCAATATCACCGGAACGCTTGCACCTGCCGCGCATTCGCCCGCAAACGGCTTTCTGATCGGCAGCTCCTGCGGCTGTACCAGTGTGCCCGCAGCACAGCTTATGGCTGGCTTCTCTGCCAATACACCGATGATGTGGCAGGAGGATGTGTTCGCGGACGATCTGGCTTATGACCTCGCAGAAGCGCAGTCACTCGATGATCTGATGAAGCGTGCGCTCCGGCATTCCTATATTCTGTATCAGGCGGAGGAGATCCGGCTGTATCTGCGCGCAGAACACTCCGGCAGCGCAGAACCGCTGCTCCGTCTCGCGGCAGTTTGCCGCGCTGACTGTGAACCTGAAATCATCAGCGGAGAGGCGGTTCCCCTGTACGGGATCCGGAGACTGCTGGCGCTCTCCGAACCGGCGCGGACCTGGTTTCTGTCGCCGCTCCATCTGCACCGGATGCAGCTCGGCATGATTGCGCTGTCTTTCGGCAGTCATAACCGCGTGTATGACCGCAGCTATCTGCATTATGTCTCCGATCTGACGGCGGCGCTCTCCCGGTTTCTCGCGCCGGACAAACCGGCTGCCCCCGCCGCACAGGGACAGCGCCGGCATAAAAATGCCGCACTGCTCGAACAGCTCGCTGCACTGCGGAACCGTATGCAGCAGCAGCCCGAACTGGAATGGACAATCGACACGATCTGCGAAGACCTGCAAATCAGCAAAAGCGCACTGCAAAAAAATTACCGCAAGCATTTCGGCAGGAGTATTTTTGAGGATCTCATCGAATTCCGCATCCGGAAGGCACAGCTGCTCCTGACGGAAACCGCACTGACCGTGACGGAGATTTCCGTGCGCTGCGGATATTCGACCGAGAGCTATTTCATGAAGCAGTTTAAGCGCGTCACCGGCAGCACGCCCTCCGAATACCGGAACAGACATGCCTGACGGCGGATGCTTCCGCAGTCCGCGCAGAGATAAATATGAACAAATTGTAAACATTCAGAAAGGCGGTTGACTTTCGCAAATTTCTGTGCTATACTGTAATACTTTACTGAAGGTAAAGCACAAGTACACCTGCAAGGAGGGAGCATTATGAACTACGATCAACTGCTGTTTTCGGAGCTGAGACTGATTGCAGTCACAGAGAATACGGCGCCGCTGACAGAGGAAAACCTCGTGAAAGCCATGACCGTCAATGCGGAGCTGCGCGCACTGGGCTATACACTGCCGGCGGGAGAGATCATCCGGCTGGCAAAGTCTGCGGATGCTGACACGCTGGCGGATCGCGTGCGTTCCTATATCGGCGATGTCAAGGCAAAACCGATGTATCCGAATTTTCCGTCACAGGTCATGGAACTCGATGAAGCAGTGTTCCGGTTTCATCAGCTCCTTCACTATTTATCAACCTACGGCATTGAGGAGCTGACCGGTGCGCCGGTCACAAGAGGCTGGCTGCCGGACATGCAGGAGACCGAAAAGACCGAATCCGATGACACACTGCTGGACGCAAAGGTGCTTGCGCTGATCGGCAGCGGGGAAAAATACCGCAAGCCTGCAATGAAAATTCTCGGCAAGACTGAGCGCATGACCGATAAGGAATGCATGATGATCGCGGAATGCGCCGGAAACCTCACCGCAGAGGCGCTTGCAGGCATCACCGTGACCTTCAAGCAGAATCTGCTGCTCGTGTTCCATGCGGTCTTTGCTGCACCGGACCTGAACACGGACGAAAAGCTCCGTACACTGCGGGCGCTCTGTCAGCACACCGGCGATATCTGGAAATGTATGGACTACACGCTCACGCGCTCAAAGTTCCATTTCCGTACATCGCAGAAGCGGCTGCTCGTCAGGCTGCTGGAGCAGTACCCGCTGCGCGATTTCCGCGATAACCTGATCCTTTCCGGCAAAAAGCGCGAGCGCACGCTGCTGATGCTCAAATTCATCGACTTCAACTCCTATTCCCGCAATCCGGAATTCGCAAAGGCAGTTGCAGAGCTGCGTGCCGGTACGCTCCGGTCCTGGGAATCGGAGGTCAAGGCAATGGTCAGCCGGAAGGCTCCGGATGTGCTGGATGCCTATGCACAGCGCCCGGGCATGATGCTTCGGCACCTCACCTATCTGCTGCGGAACGGCTATCCGGTCAATGCGGTCTTTGATAAGCTCATGCCGCATGCTGCGGAACTGAAGCCGCAGACACTCGTCAGCCTTGTGTCCTTCTTCTCCCGCGAGGAAGCCTCAGAGCTGACGGAGGACCGGTATCAGGAGACCGTCACGCTGCGGTATATGCTCCGGTACCTGCTGCAAGCGCGTCTTTCTGCAAATGAGACGGTTCTGCGCGGCAAAAAGGTGCTGCTCCGGATGCCCGGCTTCGACCTCGATCATTCTGCAATCCGCATCAATGACAAGTCGGCAGAGGGCGGCTATATCCGCTCCGGTCTTGCGTACAAGATCCCGGCGGATGTCCGGTGCATCCGCTTCTTTGTCTACTGGAACGACAAAAAGCGCGTGGATATCGACCTGCACGGTGCAGCGTTCGATCTGCAAAACATGCCGATCAATATCGGCTGGAATGCAAAGTTCAAGTCCGGCGAGCTGGTCTTCAGCGGCGATGTCACCCACTCCGATGCTGCGGAATACATCGACCTCGACCTCGAAAAGGCGGCAGAATCGCTCCGCAGTGTCTCGCTGAATATCAACCTGTATGCGGGCTATGACACCTTCCGCGAGATCGACGAGTGCTTTGTCGGCATCATGGGTGTATCAAAGACCGGCGCCGATATCCGGCTCTATGACCCGAAAAACTGCTTCTTTACGCATTATCTCACCGGAAAATGCGGGCAGATGCACTACGGATATATCGACGTCGCGAACCGGCTGCTCGTCTTTGACGGCATCCCGAACCCCAAGGGCGATTACTACAATCACGCGCCGCGGAATGAGGCGTTCACGCTGAACGATTACCTCGGCATCCTGATGCAGTCGCAGGGGGCGTCGTTCGTCAATTCCGCAGAGGAGGCAGACCTCACGCTGGTCATGGGCAAGCCCGCCGCGGAAACCGAAGTGAGCCTGATCGACAGCAATTTCTTCTTAGAGGGTTGACAGACAGCACCGTTCGTGATATACTGAATACACAGCAAGCGTGAGCCTGCACATCACGGCAGCTTCCTTTTACTGAGAGTCAGGCTGCTTCCCTGTTCAGGGTTTGCCCTGTTCAGGTGCAGCTTCAGAGTGCAGGTTTTGTCTGCTGTCAGATTGCTTGCTGAGCCGATACAGGCGTTGCTGCGGGATGCAGCCCCCCGGCTGTACGTGACTTCCTTTTATCCGTTGAAAAACGGTTCGATGTGTGTGCCCGCAGTATGCGTGTCACGGGATAGCCTGTATCATTTTGATTGACAAGCGTTCAGGCGCAGCGAAAGCGCGGGAGCGCAGATGACCTCCTTTTATCCTCCATGATCCCAATGGCTCGACTGCCCTGAGTCCGTCATCTGATTGCTTGTCAATTCCGCTGAAAATTGCCCCGAAGCATGAGAAATTGCTTCGGGGCTTTTGATTTGCACTGAAAAAAAACAGCCCTTTGTTTTCGCCCTGCCGCTGCGGAAGCCCTCCGGCGGCACTAGAATTGCAAAATATTTCGTCACAGATCGCACTATTTAATATGGAATCCTACAAAATTGTCGGAATGGGCGTTTTTCGCTTGATTCCTGCGGAATTTCGCTGTATAATATCTAGGCATTCTATAATAATATAAGCGGAGATGAATTGATTTTGGAAAAGACTATGGCGAAGCAAACGGCTGACAAGCTGAAACCGAAGCTGTTTTCGGTTATGAAAACCTACACGAAGGCACAGTTCGTGAAAGATCTGGTCGCGGGCGTGATCGTCGCGATCATCGCACTGCCGCTTTCCATTGCACTCGCACTGGCTTCCGGCGTCAAGCCGGAGCAGGGACTCTACACGGCGATTGCTGCGGGATTTCTCGTCTCGCTGCTCGGCGGAAGCCGCGTGCAGATCGCGGGGCCGACTGCTGCATTTGCTACGATCGTTGCGGGAATCGTCGCGACCGACCACATGGAGGGACTGGTTCTCTCGACCATTATGGCGGGTATTCTCCTGATTATCATGGGACTCTGCCGCTTCGGAAAGCTGCTCAAATACATCCCGAACACCATTACGGCAGGCTTTACCTTCGGCATCGCTGCCACAATCGTGATCGGACAGATCAAGGATTTTCTCGGTCTGACCTTCAAAAATGCGCCGATCGAAACGGTGGATAAGATCGCGGAAATCGGCAGATGCATCGGCAGCACGAACCTGTATGCACTGCTGATCGGTATGCTCTCCCTCGTCATTATGATTCTCTGGCCGAAAAAGCTCGACAAGATTCCCTCGTCCCTGATCGCGGTGCTGGTCTGCTCCGTACTGGTCAAGCTGACCGGCATTCACGTCAACACAATCGGTGACCTGTACACGATCTCCAGCGCACCGCCGAAATTCGTGATGCCGCATGTGACCTTCGCGCGTGTCCGTGCGATGCTCCCCAACGCATTCACAATCGCAATTCTCGCGGCGATTGAATCGCTGCTCTCCTGTGTCGTTTCCGACGGCATGATCGGCTCGAAGCACCGTTCCAACATGGAGCTGATCGGACAGGGTGTCGCCAATATCGGCTCGGCTCTGTTCGGCGGCATTCCCGCGACCGGCGCAATCGCCAGAACCGCTGCAAATGTCAAAAACGGCGGCAGAACGCCGATCGCAGGCATTGTGCATTCTGTGGTTCTGCTTGGCATTCTTGTCCTGCTGATGCCGTATGCTTCGCTGATCCCGATGCCGACAATCGCTGCAATCCTGTTTATCGTTGCTTATAATATGTGCGGCTGGAAAAATATCCGCACAATGCTGAAAACAGCACCGAAAAGCGACATCGCCGTTCTGCTGACCGCGATTGTGCTGACCGTCGTCTTTGATCTGGTTGTCGCGATCGGTGCGGGACTTGTGCTGGCATCTTTGCTCTTTATCAAGCGCATGGCGGATGTCACCGAGGCACATACATGGACAGACTACGATGAGGAATCCGATCCGGATAACATTCAGCACAAGCAGATTCCTGCACGCACCAGAGTCTATGAGATCAACGGACCGATGTTCTTCGCGGCGTCGGAGAAGTACAAGTATATGCTGGACGATCACGATTACGACGTTCTGGTCATCCGGATGCGCGATGTTCCGGCAGTCGATGCCGCCGGTGTCGAGACACTCGCGGAAATCGTCAAGGGCTGTAAAAAGAACGGCATCCGTCCGGTCTTCTCCCATGTCAACGAGCAGCCGATGCACGCCATGGAGAAAGCAGGTCTCAAACAGGAGGTCGGCGCAGAGAATTTCTGCCCGCATATTGACAAGGCGCTGCTCCGCGCACAGGAACTGGTGCAGAGCATGAACAGCAAATAAACCGAATACCACGCAAACCGCGCGGGTGTGATGCTGCAAAAGATCGCACCCGCGCTTTGATTTCCCGCTGCGGATGCGCTTGACAGTGGGCGGAAGCCATGTTATAATAAAAATGATACAGAATCAGATGTTACTCGATTTCTGTTGATCAAATCCCGCAAGGGATCCAGAGAAAGGAGTCTGTACAGATGCAATGTCAATGTCAGCAGCAGCAGAGCGACCTCTCGCTGCTTGCGCCGGTGCTGAAGGAATATGCGGCAGTCCCCGGCAGTCTGATCACGATTTTACAGCATGCACAGGAGATCTACGGTTATCTGCCGACTGATGTGATTTATCACATCGCAGAACAGACCGGCACAACGCCCGCCCGCGTCATGGGCGTCGCGACTTTTTATACACAGTTCCGGTTTCAGCCGGTCGGCAAGTACCTCATCATGCTCTGCGACGGCACCGCATGTCATGTCAACGGCAGCTCGCGTATCGCAGCGGCAGTACAGGAATATCTGCATGTCGAAAACGGCGGCACAACCGCAGACGGGCTGTTTTCGTTCAGCATCGTCGCATGTCTCGGATGCTGCTCGCTCTCGCCGGTCATGATGATCAATGAGGATACCTACGGTTCCCTGACGCCCGCAAAGGTCCTCGACATTCTCAAGGAGATTCAGGCAAAGGAGGGAGCAGCATGAGCATGCGCATCGCAGTCGGAAAGGGAAGCTGCGGCATCGCGGCAGGCGCTCAGAAGGTCTATGACGCGCTCGCGCCCCTGCTCTCCGGCACGGACATCCCGCTCGGCACAGTCGGCTGCATCGGCATGTGCTGGCTGGAGCCGATCGTCGATCTCTACGAAAATGACACCCTGAAGGCGCGGCTGGTGCAGGTGCGCCCGGAGGATGCACAGAATATCGCAGAGGCGGCAAAAACAGGTGATCTCTCCGCCGTTGCCGACCGCATCATCACCGCAGAGGACAGCGAATTCCTCACGAAGCAGACCCGCATCGCGCTCCGCAACTGCGGCATCATCGACCCGGATTCGCTCGAAAGCGCAAAGGCTGCGGGCGGCTATACCGCGATTACGCACATTCTGAAGGACGGCGTAACACCCGAAGCCGTCATCGAGTGCATCAAGGTCTCCGGTCTCGCAGGACGCGGCGGCGCAGGCTTTCCGACATGGTTCAAGTGGAATGCGGCGCGGCAGTCCGCCGGTGACGAAAAATATCTGATCTGCAACGCCGATGAGGGCGACCCCGGCGCATTCATGGACAGAGCGGTCATCGAATCCGACCCGCACACGCTGATTGAGGGCATGCTGATCGGTGCATATGCAATCGGCGCACAGGAGGCGATCGTCTATGTCCGTGCGGAATATCCGCTCGCGATCAAGCGTCTGGAGCATGCAATCGCAGAGGCGAAGACTGCCGGTTACATCGGCAAAAATATCATGGGTACGGACTTTTCCTGCGATTTTCGCATCAAAGCCGGCGCGGGCGCATTCGTCTGCGGCGAGGAAACTGCCCTGATCGAATCCCTGCAGGGACAGCGCGGCATGCCCCGCCTGAAGCCGCCGTTTCCAGCTGCTGCGGGCTACTGGTACAAGCCCTCGAACATCAACAATGTTGAGACCTACGCCAATGTCGCGTGGATCATCAACAACGGCGGCGAGGCATTTGCCGCAATGGGCACCGAGGATTCCAAGGGCACCAAGGTCTTTGCACTGACCGGAAAGATCAAGCGCGGCGGTCTCGTTGAGATTCCGATGGGCATGACGCTCCGCGATGTCATCTTCGATATCGGCGGCGGCATCCGTGACGGCAAGGCGTTCAAGGCGGTGCAGATGGGCGGTCCCTCCGGCGGATGTATCCCCGCAGAGCTGCTCGACACCGTGATCGACTACAAAAAGCTCGCCGCAACCGGTGCAATCATGGGCAGCGGCGGCATGGTCGTCATGGACGAAAGCACCTGCATGGTCAGCATGGCAAAATTCTTCCTCGATTTCACCGCGAAGGAATCCTGCGGAAAATGCGTCCACTGCCGCATCGGCACAAAGCGCCTTCAGGAGATCCTCACACGCATTGTCGAGGGCAGGGGCAAAGAGGGCGACATTGAGCTGCTCGAAGAACTCTGCAACGCGGTGCGCGACGGTGCGCTCTGCGGTCTGGGTCAGACGGCACCGAATCCGGTGCTCTCCACGCTGCGCTATTTCCGCGATGAATTTGAGGCGCATATCACAGACAAGCGCTGTCCGGCGCATACCTGCACCGACCTGCTGCACTACGAGATTCATGCCGATGCCTGCAAGGGCTGCACGGCATGTGCGAGAAAATGTCCTGTTTCCGCGATTTCCGGCAGTATCAAGCAGCCGCATGTCATCGACCAGAGCAAATGTATCAAGTGCGGACAGTGCATCGCGACCTGTAAGTTCGGCGCGATCACCGTTGAATAACCGGCGAACAGAAACGCATCTGTCTGATTTGCTCAGCATCAGACAGCATAGATCTCCCCTGAGCATTTTGTAAGGATAATGGCATATTTTGTAAGGATATGTGAGGTTTTGGAGAATCATGAATCAAATACATTTTACGATCAACGGCGTGCCCTGCGTCTGTGCGGAGGGAACCTCGATCCTTCAGGCGGCAAAGCTGAACGGCATCGAAATCCCGAACCTCTGCAATGACGAAAGCGTCCGTGTCTACGGCGCATGCGGGCTCTGTGCGGTCGAGGTGCTGGATGACGGCAGAGGGAAACCTGTGCCGAAGCTGCTGCGCGCCTGCTCCGCCAAGGCAATGGAAGGTTATGTCGTCCGCTATGACACGGAGCGCGTGAACCAGTCGCGAAAAATCGCGCTGGAACTGCTGATGAGCGACCACACCGGTGACTGCCGCGGTCCGTGTCAGCTCAACTGTCCCGCAGGCACCGACTGTCAGGGCTATGTGAAAAAGATCGCACAGGGCGATTTCCGCGGTGCAGTCGAAATCATCAAGGAAAAGATTCCGATGCCTGCTGCAATCGGACGGATCTGTCCGCACCCCTGCGAGCAGAACTGCCGCCGCAGTCTGGTCGAGGCACCGCTCTCGATCGCATTCCTGAAGGCGCATGCTGCCGACCGCGACCTTGCGGGCGACACCTATCGTCCGACACCCGCACCGCGCTCGGGTAAGCATGTCGCAGTCGTCGGCGGCGGCCCCGGCGGACTGACTGCCGCATACTATTTATACAGAAAAGGCCACGATGTGACCGTATTCGATGCAGCCGCGAAAATGGGCGGCATGCTGCGGTACGGCATCCCGGCATACCGCCTGCCTAAAGACCTGCTCGACCGTGAGATCGCAGAGATCGAGCAGCTCGGCGTGATCATGAAAAATAACGTAAAACTGGGAAAAGAC
>CAMNAY010000053.1 GCA_946531975.1 uncultured Ruminococcus sp.
CGCTGCTGCGGCTGCCGCGGTTCAGCAGAAAGACTGCATGTCCCTGTGCGGCAAGTCTGCGCGTGATCGCCATGCTGATGGTGCCGGTTCCGCCGATGAACAGAATTTTCATCGGAATGCCTCCTCCTGTTGAAAAATAGGATGCCCCGCTGCAATCCGAAGGTACACGCCCCTCTCATAAAAATCGTGTATCTTCGGATTGACGGGGGCAAAAGGCAGTCAGCGGTCTTTCCCTGCCCGCAAGGCTGACTGCGCAGGAAAAATCATATTCTATGTATGGTTTGCATATTGTCTCATCATTGCATCCGGCATTTCCCTGCCGGAATGACTACATTATAGCATATACAGCAAAAAAAGAACATAGGATATGTTATGATTCTCTTAACATATCCTATGATTCTTGAATGGATCCGATTTTCTCTTTTTTGCGCCAGCTCTGCGGCGAGCAGCCGATCTGCTGCTTGAACTGCCTTGAAAAATGGACGCTGCTGCTGTAACCGCAGGCGAAAGCGGTCTCCTCAATGGTCATGCCGGGATTGCGCAGATACTGCTGTGCCTGTTCCATGCGGCTGCGGATGACGTCTGCCATGCAGGTTGTGCCGAAGGCTTTTTTGTAGAGCGCGTGAAGATATGGCATACTGAGACTGAGAAGCTGCGCCATATACTTCAGATTCCAGTCTTTTCCGGGCTGCGCATAGATTTTCCGGCGCAGGTCGAGCAGCTCGCGGTAATGCGGGAGGTCTGCGGCAGCAAGCTCTGCCTGTACCGTGAAGACCTCAGCGAGCATGGCACGGATCAGCAGACCGGCGGTCGGGGAGTGCGTCTCGCGGTAGTAGCAGTCGGCAATCAGCCGGAAATACTGTGAGAGATTGATCTGCGCACCGATCGGAATCAGCTCATTGAACCGGACGGCAGTTTCAGCATCCAGCGGCTCGGTGCAGGTAAAGAGGATCCAGTCGTTGATATAGTCCGTGCCGTCTGCGCCGTAGCACAGGGGCGCGCCGACGTCATAGAGAATAAATGTATCCGGTTCCACGGATGTGACCGTATCCCCGATCTGAAAGAAGGCGGGCGTCTTGACGAACAGTGCAAGATAGCCCTCAAAGCCCTGCGGCACATCGAGGACAAAGCTGCTGTCATGCTTACAGGCGCAGCCCATGCGAAGAATCTCAAACAAGGCTTTTCACTCCTTTCTTACGGAATCGGCGCGAGGACGGCGGAGAATTTAGCATAGTTTTCTGCGACGCCGTCCTGCATACAGACCGGCACATCCCGCAGCGCATACAGGCGCTCTGCAAACTGCTGCACAGAATCCGCCTCGGCTTTCAGCTGCATCCGCTGTCTGCTGTCTGCCGGACACTGTGCCTGCAATTCAGCGAGATGCGTCAGATAGGGCATCGCATAGCGCGTGCGGAGCGTTTCAAGGGTATCGGAATCCCAGCGGTGCAGATAAACCAGCGCACGGAAGCCGCTCTGCCCGCCGGAGGTGAACAGCCAGTAAATCGGGCGTTTGCGGTAGACCTTGCAGTGGTCGCGGAAGAATCCGCGCGTCAGGTACCGCCGAAGCACTTCCCGCGGGGGGCCGGTTCCGTCCAGCGCAGCAGCCAGAAAGCTGAGGTTTTCTTCCAGCGTTTCTTCGCCGTAGACGCTTTGGATGAAATCCGCTGCGCGTTCTGCGAGATCCGGCGAAAAGCAGGGATGTGTGCAGATCGGGAGAATATTATCAGTGACAGGAATGACCGTGCGGTACTTTTCGGGATCCCATGTCCCCCCGGCATAGCACAGTCCGGGGCTGTCAGGGGAGTATCTGCCGAAGATGCAGCCGACCGCATAGCTGATGAGCGAGCGGATTTCCCGCTGCAAGTCGGCGCGGCGGATACTGACTTCACGTTCAGCGACTTCATGCGGCAGTTCCAGACCGTAGATCTGCAAAAACAGCCGGTTGAGTGCTTCTTCGTTCTCCCGCAGCTTCCGGAACCGCTGCTCACAGGTCTGCTCCCATGCGCGGTACCGGTCAGCAATCCGTTCCGCCATAGCAGCGCCGCCTTTCCCGTATATTCCCCTATATTATATCATATGAAGCGGAAAAGTGCAATGGGAGCATTGAGAAAAAGTCTCAGGGCAGATAAAAATTGATTTGACGGAAAAGCCACGGTACTTCTGACTGCCGGTCAGAGATACCGTGGCTTTGATTTTGTTATTTCAGCTTGCACTTCCCGTGCAGGCTTCCGGATCAGAGAGACGGGATCTTATGCGCGAGGTATTGCAGAAGCCGCTCCAGATCGGGCGCTGTGCAGACCGAATCGCGGTTGCAGTCCGCATTCAGCTTGCCGACGTCCGTGATGACTGTTTCATCCAGTGTGGAATCCTCAGCGATCAGCCGCGAGATCAGCACGGCATCCAGCACATTGACATCACCGTTGCAGTCGGCATCGCCGAGCAGCGTCATGACCGGTACCGGCACAGTGGTGGTTGTGGTGGTTGTTGTGGTGGTGGTTTCGGTCGTTGTCGTTGTCACGACCGGAATCGGCTCGGTCAGGAGATTCCATTTCTGGCAGGGGCTGTTGGTCGGCGCATACTGCTGGATATTGGCGCCGCCGTCCTTCGAGGCACCGTCAACCTCTACAAGGCAGGCGTCATTTGAACGATGCGAGAGGATGCTGTATGTGCCGTCGAGGTTCTTCGTGAACCGGAACAGCTCTGCGCTGTCAGAGGAAGAATAGGCAGCGAGGTCGATGTTTGCAGCATTGCCGCTGCCCTCCGCTTTGAGCGCATATGCGGGGTCAGACTGCGAGCGGATCCAGTAGTAATTGCCGGAGCCGAATGCGGTCAGTGTCCATTTCTGGCAGTCGAAGCCGTTGGATTCCCACTGGCGGACATTGGTTCCGGCGTTCATCGCGCCGTTTTCGATGTCCATTACCAGACCGGAGTTTGCGTTCTCAAAGGTATACAGCAGATCGGTTTTCATGGAAACGCCGGGATCGGCAGCGGATTCGAGAATCCAGTTCTGGCAGGATGCGCCATTTTTCTCCCACTGCTGCACATTTGCGCCGGAGGCAGTCGATGCATCCGCGACCTCAACGGCCGATTTGTCGCCGGAAACGCCGGTATAGATTGTATAGCTGCCGTCGCTGTTCTCTGCAAACAGGAACTGCTGATTGGTGCCGCCGTTGTACTGATAGAGGTCGATGTTGGTGCCGTTGTCGGCTTTTCTGCCGGCGACATCGAGGACATAGGTCGCGCCATCACCGACGCAGGAGACGATGTAATAGCGGCTGTCACCGGCGCTGTACAGCTTCCAGATATCGTGAACAGAGCTGTTGTCGGTGCCCCACTGCTGAATATTGGCGCCGTTTTCGGCAGCACCGCCTGCAACCTGAAGATACAGACCGGAATTCACGTTCCTGATGCGGAATGCGGCGCCTTCGCTGAAGCTTGCCGCGACCGGACCCATCGGACTGCTCGGCGCTTCGCTGTAACCGGCACTCGGCACGCCTGCCTTTGCAAACCGCAGATACATCATGTTGTTCTTGTTCGACTGAACGCCGCTGTAACTGCCGCAGTAGTTTTTGACATTCTGCGCGCTGATCGAGACATAGCTGTAATTGCCGGCGGGACGGAATCCGCTGGGCTTGGAATAGCTGGGGTTGGACGAGGTGCCCTGCCCCTGAACGGTGCGGTTGCAGCTGTTGAAGATTGAGCCGCTCTCGGCGTATGCGCCCGCATAGGTAATCGAGTTCCAGTCGCAGATGACATTTCCGCCGTTTTCGTAGACACAGTTTTCCGCGTAGATATCGCATCCGCTGTGAACGGTATATGCCATGCTGAACTGGTTGACATAGTTATTGAGCGAGTGAAAGTAGCCCCAGCGCATCAGTCCCGGACCGCGGGTGAGGGTCTTGTTGAAGCTGTTGCTGATGATTGACATGCGCGGGAAATTGTCGTATTTGTTCTTGACATCTGCGGTGTCATCGGGGTAGCCGAGGATCAGACCGTATTCATGCAGCCCGAATGCACAGTCAGAAACAGTGCAGAAGTCCGCATCATAGCAGCATGCGAGGAACTTGTCATAATCGGGCAGACCGGTCGAAGCCTTGTTGTAGTCGGCATGTCCGGTGAAGGTGCAGTGATCGACCCAGAGGTTCTCGCCGGAGCCGAAATAGACGACGATTGAGTCGTTGCCGTTGGACTCCTTATCGTGCTGGAGGTCGAAATTCTTGATGATGAGGTTGTTGCCGACGCCCTTGCCGGAGCTGGTGCAGAACTGCACATTATAAAGCGTATGCTTTGCATAGCTGCCGATGATCGTCTTGTTGCTGTGAACATAGATTCTGCCGTCCGGGCAGTAGTATCTGCCGGAGGAATCCTTGGTCAGGTTCGTGACCTTGATATCCGCAGTCACGACAATCGTGTACGGGGTATCGGAGGTTGCGTACTTGCTGAGATCGCTGAAATTGCTGACTTCAACGACCTCACCGAACAGTCCGCCGATATCGGATGCTTTGATATTGCCGGTCTGGTCGTTCTTGCAGTAGCCTGCGAAGCCCTGAAGCCCGTCGGCATTGAGCAGCCAGAGCTGGCTGTCCGCGCCGGAGTAGTTTGCGAGGGTCATGCCGCCGCTGCCCTGTGTCAGAGCGAGCGAGGTGTTCTCATAGTTGACAATTTTGTAATAGAGATCGTTGCCGAGGTGATCCTGCTTGACCGGAACGGCATACCAGTGCTGCGACTTTGCGGATTCGCTGCCGTAGAGGATGACGCTGTTTCCGGCGGTGACGCTGTAATTCTGCGGCGTCAGCAGTCTGCCGGACTGCGCATTGACGATCTTGAAGAAGGTGCCTTTGGAGTCCTTGCCGACGCGGTCAAAGCGCCAGGAGGACGACAGGTCATTGCCGAGCGTCTTGAGTGTGAGGGCAGAGCCGTCCGTGGTGCCGTTTTCGGTCAGGACGCTGGATCCGTCCTTGTTTGCGAGGTTCATGAGCTGCGGCGGGTAGTCTGTCGAGACCGCGCTGACTGTCAGCGGCTGCTGTGCGAATTGGACAAGCGGCAGAATACAGGAAGCGAGCATTGTCAGCGACAGAAGCAGTGCCTGCCGGAGCAGTTTGGTTCGTTTCATGTCAGATCATCTCCTTTTTGACATAGAAAAATGCGGCTATTTACAGTTTCATTATAGCATCCGCGGCGCTCGGCGTCAATGAAGTATTGCGTACATCAGATGACCAAAACGGTCAGGATTCCCAAAAAAGGAACCGCCCGTACAGGCGGTTCCGGTTTGGATCATGCTTTGAAAATCATGCGTACAAAGTTGTAAACATGAGCGCGGATGCAGTTATCGCCGTGATAACCGCCCTGAACGTACTGCCACAGATGCGGTGTATTTTTCTGTGTCATTGAATCATGGTAGCCGCTCGGCGTGGTATAGACGGTCTGGTCATTGTCGCCTGCGGTCAGCAGGATCAGAGACGGAGCTTTTTCCTCGCCGCCGAAGGTCCAGTCGCCGCCGACACCCGGAGCCGGACAGATTGCGCCGATATAGCCGAACTTGTCAGCATGCTTCATGCCGATGAGCAGGGACTCTCTTCCGCCCATGGAGAAGCCGGTGACTGCGGTGTTTGCGCGGCCTGTTGCGACGCTGTACTTGCTCTCAATATGCGGCATCAGGCTGTCCACGATATCGTCCACGAATGCATCATATGCCGCATTGCTCTGGTTATCCATGCCGCTGGGACCGTTCATGGTTGCGCTCGTAAAGACCAGCGGGCAGACAACGATCATTTCCTTTGCGGCGCCTTCCGCGATCGCATTGGTGATGATCTGCGGGGTCGGGATCGGAGGCGAGTTGCCCTTGAGGATCATGCGGTCCTCATCCTCGTAGTAGCCGTGCAGGAGATAGAGCACGGGGTATTTCTTGCTGGAGTCATAGTTCGCCGGCAGCATAATGTTATAGGGCTTATTCTTCTTTGCTGCGGTGGAGTAGTAGTATTCTTTCTTGACCTCCGGATAGGTGACGCCGGATTTCTTTGTCTTGGAGTCATCGGTTTCGTACATCACGAGCGAGTCCTTTACGGCTGCGGTGTACGGAGTGATTGTGCGCATTTCAGCCGGAGGCGGAGTGACCTGCGCCGGGAAATCGTCGGTCTGACCGGTGAGATACTGCACGAACCAGTCGATATCGTCCTTGTCAACGACACCGCTGAAATCGACATCGGCAGCTTTCTCGGCACCCTTTGCGGAGAAGCCCTTGAGGACGCCGCGCTTTGCCAGTGTCAGGTCGATTGCGGTGGTCTTGCCGTCGCCGTTGAGGTCGGCAAGCTTGTAACTGATCGGGGTAACACCCTCCGGACCGTCGATGGCGGTGCCTGCCGGTGCGCCGATGACCTCATCCACGAGGAAGCTGCCGTTCGTGGATTCTGCTTCAACGTAGATCTGGATGTTTGTTGCGCCTGCGGGAATGGTAAATTCTCCGTTATAGAGCTGCGCCCAGTCGCCGTCGGAGGAGACAGAAGCGATCTGCGGCCAGTATGTTTCGCCGCTGCTGTCCTTGTATTCAAGGGTCAGGTGGAAGGTATCGGAGCCGGAGGCGGGCTTCACGACTGCGCTGAATGCGTAGGTCTCGCCGGCCTTGAGCTTGGACGGCAGTGCATGGGTTGCGCCGTTCCAGGAAGCCTCTCTGCCGGTGCAGGAGAGGGATTTGCTGCCTTCATAGGCATCGGAGCTGTTTGCGACGGAGGCGCTGCCTCTGCCGGTGAAACTGTCGGTGCCGTTCTCGAAGGTGTAGTGGAACAGATAGCCGTTCGGATCCGGTTCTGCCTCGCCGGTGCTGATGACGAAGGTCGTCACGGACTGTGCCGGCAGAGATGCGGAAAAGCCGGAATCGCTGAAGCTCGGTGCAGAGGTTGCACGGAAGTTTTCATTGGAAGTGGTGTGATATGCTTCGATTTCGGAGATTTTCTCACCGCTGGCGATGCTGAAATCCTGTGTTTTTGCGCTGGGTGTCGGGTTGATTGCGACGACAGTGATCTGGTCGTCCTGCTTGTAAGCGGATACCATCGTCTGAAGCTGACCCCAGTTGCCCGCCTGCGAATTCATCGCGGTGTAGTTCTTGCCCTCCGGGAATTCAGTCGCTGCGATACGGACTGCGCCCGGACGGACCCACTTGGAATACTGCGCCATCATAGCGCCGCGCTTTGTGACCTTGCCGTCATCCTGACCGATCAGGCTGTAACTGCGGCGGATATACCACCAGACATAAGCGCTCATATTTCCGACGACAAGACCGTTATGGATATTCTCGGCGACACAGAGCGCCTCCGGGAAGTTGTTTGCGGAATTTGCAGAAGAATTCGGGACATAGACTTCGGTCATCCAGATTTCCTTGCTGCTGTTCTTAACGGTCGCATAGTTCATGGAGTCGCGCTGCGTGCCGTAGAAATGCGTGCCGAACAGATCGCAGTTCGCATTTGCAGCGGAATTCTCCAGGATCTTCTTATAGTACATTTTGCCGTGACCGGAGCCTTCATAGCCGTACTGGAAGCTTTCCGGCGACATCAGCTTTGTGTGCGTGCCGTCCTTGACTTTCTTGCCGTAGTTGGCGATGAAGCTGGTCGTGCGGTCGGGAGACCAGTATGTCCACTCATTGGAGTAGTCCGGCTCGTTCTGCACGGAAACGGAATACAGATTGACGCCCTGTCCTTCAACGTATTTTACATAGTCGTTCAGATGCTGTGCATAGGCAGCCTCGGCGCCGCTGTTCAGAACATATTTGCCGCTGGTTGTGCCGCCGCCGCCGTTCGAGCGGATGGCTGCCGGCGGATTCCACGGTGTTGCAAAGACCGTCGCGCCCTTTGCCTGTGCCTTTTTCGCTGCCGGAATACATTTGTTCCACTGGTTTTTGTCATCGTTTACAAAAATACGCAGGACCGTCAGACCGAGTTCATCCGGACCGTTGCCGAATGCCGTCTGTATATTTGCGTCTGACAGGTCATAGCCCTGCCACTCCGGATGGTTCATGCCGCCGAAGCCGCGGATGGTCTGATAAGTGACGCCCGTGTCGATCACACAGGTGCCGGCAGCCGAGACCTCCTGCGGAGCCTGCGTGAACGGGACTCCCGTTGCAAGCAAAGTGCCGCAGAGGACGATGCCGCATAATCTCTTAAATAGTGTTCGCATTCTGGATTCCCCCTGTTTGTTTCTGTTGTGAGTTCCGTTTGAACTGCGTGCCGGAAGAGGAGGCGGAACCTGTACGAACAGGATGCGCCGCATGGCATCGCACAGAGACTGTAATCCACAAATCTCTATCATAATGATAACAGAATTTATGGATGATTACACTATACAAAATGTAGCTTTACTGTCAAATGTGAATTCCTGTACAAATGCGACAGAAACGGACATAACAAGTTGATAAGACGACACGGGAATTTGTATTGTGCATCCTGAACGAAAATCGGGAAATCGAATGGGCGGATTTCTTTTGGGAGCGGCGCGCAGATGCTTGCAAAAAAGAGAGAAATGTGATATAATAGTAAGGCACTTCGCACGGACACGGCACAGCCGCGCGGTTCTGCATCTGATTTCCTGCGCTGTTACATATAGTATCAGGCAACGGGGCGGTCGCGGCGACTCCTTGTGCAGTCCGGAGGTCACAAACCAAATTTTTTATTTATCAGGAGGAAAAATCCCATGGGCGTTGTATCTATGAAGCAGCTCCTCGAAGCCGGCGTACACTTTGGTCACCAGACCAGACGCTGGAACCCGAAAATGGCTCCGTATATCTTCACGGAGCGCAACGGCATCTACATCATCGACCTTCAGAAGACGGTCAGAAAGCTCGAAGAAGCATATAACTTCGTTCGCGAGCTGTCTGCTTCCGGCAAGTCGGTCCTGTTCGTCGGCACGAAGAAGCAGGCTGCTGATTCGATCCGCGACGAGGCACAGCGTTCCGGCTCTTACTTCGTCAATGCCCGCTGGCTCGGCGGCATGATGACCAACTACAAGACCATCCAGCAGCGCATCAAGCGTCTGGAGCAGCTTCACATGATGGAAGCAGACGGCACCTTCGCTCTGCTCCCGAAGAAGGAAGTTGCAAAGCTCTCCCTGGAGATCGAGAAGCTCGAAAAGTTCCTCGGCGGTATCAAGGGCATGAAGGAGCTGCCGGGCGCACTCTTCATCG
>CAMNAY010000054.1 GCA_946531975.1 uncultured Ruminococcus sp.
GGAGGTCGGGGCAAAATAGCCCGTGACCTGATAGCCCCACGAGCCGTCAAACGGGAATTCCGTCAGCGGCATAAATTCGATATGCGTATAAGAGAGGTCCTTCATGTACGGAATGATCTGCTTGGCAAATTCGACATAGCTGAGCGGATTACCGTCTTCATAGGTCCGCCATGAGGCGAAGTGAACCTCATAAATATTCATCGGTGACTTATAGATATTGGTCTTTGCCTTCTGTGCTGCCCATTTCTGGTCATGCCAGACATACTTTGACTCATACAGCTTGGTTGCATTCTGCGGTGCGGTCTCAAAATGCGTTCCGTACGGGTCATTTTTCAGTTTCACAGCACCGCTCTTGGTCAGGATGCTGTACTTGTAAAGCGTATATTCCGGCAGCTTATCCATTGCTGCCTCCCAGATCCCGTCCGCAACGGGAAGCATTGTATTGACATCACGGTTCCAGTCGTTGAAATCACCGACGACGGAAACATTTACGGCATTCGGCGCCCAGACGCGAAAGACCGTTTTTTCGGCACCGTCCCGAATCTCGGTGTGCGCACCGAAAAAGCGCTGTGCGTCATAGTTTTTCCCCTGATAGAACAGATGCAGCGGATATGCATTTGGATTCTGCTCCGAATTCGGATTCGATTGTGCTGTACTCATATTTTCCTCCTGAGCTGCCGCGAACAGCAGCACCATCCTTTCTTTCTATTGTATTCTTCACGCACCTTGCGGCATATATAGACAACGTAAAGATACTACGCCGTATATATATTTTACCATATCTGCCCCAAACATGCAAGCTTTTTTTCATTTTTACTGAAATTTCGGGAATTCAGACAGCTTTTTTTGTCTCTCTTTGTGCATAATGTCCACTCACAGACATCAATTTGACCGTTTTCCCGTCAAAAGCACTTACAAAGTGACCGGACAGCAGACGCGCCGGATCAGATCTGCACAAAACAGGCAGTGCCAAAGAAAAATATGAGACATTCTGAGTATGATACAGCGCCGGGAATCTCCCTGTCAGTCGTCGATCACAGTGCCGGAGAGTGCAGCCGCCAGAACTGTCACGTCATCGGCAGGCGAACCGTCCGCACTGCGCGGCGCCTTCCCGCAGAGCGTATGCACAAGCTCCTGCAAATCTCCGCCCTCGCGCAGCTTCTGCCGGATATACGGGAACACCGCTTCGTCCATGCCGTCCGACATCAGAAAGAGCAGATCGCCGCGGTCGAGCTGAAGCTGCACAGTATACGGCTCTGTTTTCGGCAGAATTCCGATCGGACCGTTTGCCGCCTGACAGACTGTCACGACATCGCCCTGCCGGACAAAGGTCGGACCCGCACCGTACTTGTACAGCGTCACGGAGGCGGTGTCTGTACAGATCTTCGCGACATCGAGCGTCGCAAACCGCTCATCGCCCGACTTGGTCAGCATGATTGCATTGACCATATCCGCAGCACCCTGACACTCCATGCCGGACTGCACAAGCTGCCGGAAATTGCTCAGCACGATCCTTGCGTCCAGCGCAGCATTTTTGCCCGTGCCCATGCCGTCCGACACTGCGAGATAGACAGCACCGCTCTGATCGGAGAAGGTATCCCAGCAATCGCCGCATGGCTCGTCATCGTGTACCGCGCACTGCGCAGCCGCCGTCGTGACCGAAAAGCCGCCGGTGCTTTGCAGCAGCAGACGCTGCTCGCCGCCCGCAGCCTCCGTCCCGCAGCATTCCAGCGGGCGCTGAAGCGCATCCCGCAGCACCTCCGTCACCAGAACTGCGTCCGGCTCGGCATCCGCAGGCATGTACAGCTCAATGAGCAGCCTGCCGTTCTCCGTCTCGGAGACCGCGGCAGCAAGCAGCGGAATCTGCAAATGCCCCAGCACGTCGGTAACATACCGCGTCAGCTCCCGATGATAGGTTCGGCGTGACTGCTGACCTGCGCGGCGCAGCAAAGATTCCGTAATTTTCATCTGTGAAAACAGCAGCGTCTGTGTCTCGCGCAGCCTTGCTGCCAGTGCCTTCTCCGAAGCGTTCTGCTTCTTTGTGCGGATGAATTCCGCAGTGACCTGATCGGGCTTCAGGCAGTGAAACGGCGCGGCTGCCGGTTCGGTCAGTCCCGCCTCAGAGAGGCGCCGGAAGCAGCGGCGGACCTCCTCGTCCCCCTGCGCCCAGCACTCGTCATGGTAGCTGCATTTGGCACAGACCGTATCGCAGACATGCCGCACCGCATCATGCGGCAGCTCCGCTTTGGCAAGCCTGCTCACGATCTGCTCTGCCGACCCGCGCACGCCCGCAATCGAATCCGACAGAAAATCCAGCCGTGCGCCGGTCAGTGCGGCAAGGTCGGCATCGCCGTCATTCCATTGCAGGATGCTGTCTGCGATCTGCTGTGCGGGGAGAAACAGAAAAAGCAGCCCGCCGATGATGCTGTTGACCCAGATTCTGCCGGTATGGATGTCCCAGCCGGAGAGCATCAGACCGGCACAGCAGAAAAGCTGCATCATCAGAAACAGCATTTCTTTTCGTCTGCCCGCGAGAAATCCCGCCGCAAGACCTGCTGCGGGCAGCACTGCCGCAAAGCCTGCCGCCTGCGCATCGGTAATCAGCAGGGCAAATGCGGAAAGTGTGCCGCAGATCATGCCGCCGCCCGCACGGTATCGCTTTGCAGCGGTCAGGATGATAAAGGCAGAGACAATCTGCCCCAGACTGAACATCAGCACCCGCACAGAGCAGAGTGCGGCAATGAAGATCACAAAACAAACAGAAAATGCAGCCGCATCTCCTGCATGCAGGCGCACCGGCACCCCGCATTCAAACCGCTCGGCAGCGCGGCGGATGCATGCAGCAAGCAGTCCGGCAAGCACCGCCCCCGCGCCCCAGAACAGCAGCTCCCGTCCGCCGATGATCCGCGCCATGCTGAAGATTACAGCGGAAAGTCCGGTTCCGGACGCCGCGAGCAGTGCGGCTGCCCGCGGTGTATGCTGCATGCTGATCAGCCAGCGCAGCAGCGCCGTCAGCGCGATGGCGCAGAGAAAGACAGGTCCCTTTGTCAGCGTCCCTGTCAGCGCGTAAGTAAACAGACTCCCTGCAAGCACGGCAATTCCGCAGGTCGGGGACAGTGCCGCCGAGAGCGCCGTATTGAGCGGAATCTGAAAGCCGTTGAAGCTCGCTGCCGAAAGCAGGCAGGAGCAGACGCCGCAGCAGGCAAGTCCGATGCCGCGCAGCACACGCGGATCCTGTTTGATTTTAAGCCAATCCGTCATAACAAATCTTCCTCTCTTTTGCCCGTATCTGTTCTTCTTTCAGCAGGCAAAATTCATTATAACGCATTGTCTCTGCGGAACGGGTCGAAACTCCGGCACAGTCTGCGCCGGAACGACTGAGAGCGGGCAGACCGCCCGCTCTCTCCGCATATCAGTCAAAGGGATGCACCTCACGGGTACCCTCCCGCACCAGACTGGTGATATCCTCCCGCATGGAATCCACCGCACTCTCTGCGCGGTCAATGAGATCCGGCTCCGATTCGGTACGTGATGTCCGGCGGGTGGTATCGGCAGCGCTGCTTTCGGTATGCCCTCTGTCAGACTGAGAAGTGTAATACTCTGCCTCAGAGGAATCATTCCCGCAGGCTGTCAGTGCCGCACAGCAGAGGCATGCTGTCAGCAGCGATGCTGCGCGCTTTTTGGTTCCGCTTTGTCTCTTTTCCATAAGCTTCCGATCCTTTCTGCCTGCACCGCACAGATGCAGGACAGCATTAGGATCGCCTGTCAGAGCCGTTTTATACAAGGTTTTGCATGGCAATTTTCTCCGGTTTCAAACAGGTTCAACAGAGTTTTCAACATTTTTGCGTGAAAAGGGCTTGCTGATGCGTCCTTTTTCCGGTTTTCCGACAGTTTCCGTGCAAACATTCAACAGTTTCAAACGGCAATTTCTCCCGATGGAACAAATGAACGAATATACAAAAATGCAGAAGACGGCATCCGCTGCCGGAACCGTGCATCATTTTTCTGCGGCACCCGTCCGTCTGCGCAGCAGTGCAACGATCGGTGTCGATGCCGCAAACACGGCGAGATTGACCAGAATGACGCTCGCACCGACGCTGGTATCAAACATCAGCGAGAACAGCAGCCCCAGCAGAAAGCAGCTGATTGACACGATCACGGCGGTCAGCACCACACTGCGGAACCGCTTGCAGAGCCGCATTGCCGTCACTGCGGGGAAGATCATCAGACTGGAGATCAGCAGCGCACCCATCATCATCATGCCCAGCACGACCGTCACAGCCGTCAGCACTGCGATCAGCAAATTGTAGAAACGGACATTCAGCCCGGTTGCACGCGCAAAGTTCTCATCGAAGGTCACCGCGAAAATCTTGTCATAGAACAGCAGATACACCAGCAGTACGCAGACGCTCAGGATGACGCTGAAGATCACATCGCCCCTGGACATCGCGAGGATACTGCCGAACATGTAGTGGCTGACATCGGTCATCAGGTTCGCCTTCGAGGAGGCGAAGATGCCCAGTGCGAGTGCAGAGGTCGAGAACAGTGCGATTGCCGTATCGCCGCCGAGTCTGCTGCTCTCCGAGAGCCGCAGCAGAATGTATGCCGCAACGATCACCACAGGAATCGTCACCTGCATCGGCGCCCAGCCCATTGCCGCGGCAATACAGAGCGTACCGTATCCGACATGCGACAGACCGTCTCCGATCATTGAGCAGCGCTTCAGCACCAGACTGACGCCGAGCAGACTGGAGCAGAGACTGACTGCGATGCCCGCGATCAGTGCCGGCAGGAGAATTGCAGAGACAAATTCCGGCGTCAGAATTGCAGAAAGATTATTCATTTGTCTCCTCCTGTTCCGTATGCGTGTGCCCATGTGCGCAGTTGGAGCAATGCTCCTGCGTGACATTTTCGCCGAGGAAACGTCTGCCGACCGCGCTCTTTTCATAGTCGGCACAGCTTCCGAAAAAGCATTCGTTCTTTCCGATGTGCAGGATTGTTTTTGCATGGCGCACCGCGCATTCCACATCATGCGTGACCATGATAATCGTAATGCCGTGTTCCTCGTGGATATGCCGCAGGATCGCATACAGCTCGGTCGCGACAAGCGGATCCAAACCGGTCAGCGGCTCATCGAGCAGCAGGAGTTTCTGCGTCGCGCAGAGCGCCCGTGCAAGCAGTACGCGCTGCTGCTGTCCGCCGGAAAGATCCCGGTAGCAGCGTTCTGCAAGCGCCGTGATATTCACGCACCCTTCCTGCTCGGCTGCTCTTGCCTTATCCGCCTTCGTATAGAACGGATGAAACAGTCCGCGGTTCAGGCATCCCGACAGCACAACCTCCCGCACGGACGCGGGAAAGCTGCGCTGAATCTGACTCTGCTGCGGCAGATACCCGATCTCATTGCGTTTCAGCCCGTCCCCGAAGGTCATACTGCCGCCGTCCACGGACTTCAGACCGAGCAGACATTTCATCAATGTGCTTTTGCCGGAGCCGTTCTCGCCGACAATGCAGAGATAGTCGCCCTTGTTAACGGTAAAGCTCAGATGCTCCTGCACCGTCAGCGATTCATAGCGCAGGGTTATATCCTTGCAGGTAATATATGCCATATCAGCTCAGTGCCTCCCTGATCGCCGCGAGATTCTCCCGCATAAACTCCTGATAATGCTTCCGGCTTTGAAAATCCGCTTTCGAGACATTATTGCAGGATTGCAGCATCACTGCCTTTGCGCCGGTTGCCTTGCAGACAGCATCGGAGATCTTCTGCGAGGAATTTTCCAGATAAAACACCGTCTGAATGTTCTCGTCCCTGACCTTCTGAATGAGGAAGGAAAGCGTCGCGGCAGAGGCATCGGTATCGCTGCTGCATCCGGAAAACGCGGCGTAGTAGTCCCAGCCGTAGGCATGGGTCAGATACCGGAACGGGAAGCGGTCTGCGAACACCAGCGTATGCTTCGGGCAGTTTTCCGCGATGTCCCGCGCTTCTGCGTCGAGCGCATTCAGCTCGTCCATGATCTCTGCACATGCCCTGTCGCATTTCTCTGCATCGTCCGGACGCAGTGCCTTGAACTCCTCATTGATTGCAGAGAGCATCCTCCCCGCATTGAGGGGCGCCGTCCAGATATGCTCGTCGATCTCCATATCGTGCGCGTCATGATCATGATCGTGTTCTTCCTCGTCGTGTTCTTCCTCGTCGTGTTCTTCATCCTCATGGTCGTGCTCCATGCCCTCGACGGTCTCCTCATCCAGCAGCGTCACACAGTCAAACATGCGGAGATTCCGCTTGCCGCTGCGGGAGCTGCTGATGATCTTGTCCGCCCATGTTTCCGAGGTTCCGCCGATGTAGATGAACAGATCGCAGCTCTGAATTGCAGCAACGTCGTTCGGCGAAGGCTCATAGGCATGACTCTCGCCGCCCGGTGAGAGCAGCATCGTAATACCGCAGGGAATGCCGGTTTTCTCCGACATTTGCAGTGCGAGATCATAGGTTGCATAGACCGTTGTGACGATCCTGAGCTTTCCGTCATCCGCCGCTCCGCAGCCGCCGAGTCCGGCAAGCAGTCCGCAGCCGACCAGCAATGCAGCGCCGAGCGCCCTGATTTTTCTGAATATCCGTTTCATATGAGTTCTTCCATTTCTTCGGTTGTTTGTTTTTCTTCCGGCAGTTTCTCCACAGCCGCCATCGGCGCAAGCTGCTCCGGCAAAGTCTGCTCTGTGTCTGCCTGCACGGGCACAGGACGGTCATACTGTTCCTCAACATGCAGCCGCACAGTATGAAAATGCGGATAACCCGGCTGATTCTTCAGTGCTTCATCCGTGTGGTCATGCACCAGCGCCGCTGCAAAGTTTACAATAATCAGCGGCACATACACCCACGAAGCCGCTGCCAGCACACAGGAAATGCAGGCGCTCTTGAACAGCTCTTTCTTCAGGATTGCAAGCAGGATCACCGCGATGACATGTATGAAGATCATGGCATACGAAACCGCCGTGAACTGGAGAATCGGCATCGGGTATCTGTGATACCTGCCGCCCGTCGCCAGAATCGCTGTCATTCCGAGATTGATAAAGCCGTAATAATCTTCAAATTCCCGGACTCTCCGCTTATAGATCAGATGATTCCGCTCTGCCAGTTCATTGTACTGATTCACTTCCGCCGCTGCCTGCGATGCCTGATCCGGCGTGACAGTCATCGAGCCTTTTTCAATATGTTCATTTGTCAGAAGCATTCTGTACCTCCTGTTTGCCTGCGCAGCGGTCACACAGCCCGTAAAAGGTGGTGCGGGCGGGGTCAATCTGAAAGCCGTGATCCTGCTCTACATGTTCCGTGATCTCCGTCAGATGCTCACAGTCCAGATGAATGAGGATGCCGCAGCATACACATTTCAGATGAAAATGAGAATGGCAGGTTCCGGCTTTTGCCTCCGCACCGCCGTACTGCCAGCAGGCGCTCCCGCGGTCATCCAGCGTATAGCGCCTTACAAGCCCCTGCGCTTCCAGCCGCTCCAGCTGCCGGTAGACGGTTGCCGCACCGACCGGCGTCCCGCGCTCTACCAGCGCATGCATCAGCTCGCCGGCAGTGACATGCCGTGTTGCATTCTCCTCCAGATAGGAGAGAATCTGCGTCTTTTGTTTTGTCTGATATTCATTTTTCCGGTTTCCCGTCATGATTTGTATGCCTCCCAGAAATGAAAATGATAACCGATATCAAATTATATCATATTCCGCTGTGTTTGTCAAGCTGTCTCCCTCATTAAAAATGCCGCGCAGTCTGAAATGCACATTGCCGTCTGAATTTGGCTGAATTTGGCGGAAGGTATTGACTTTAGCGCTTTTTTGTGCTAAAATAGAATTGTATCGCATCTTGCCGCTTCTTCCTTTTGCGGCAGCATGATGACAAAATGGAAAGGAAGTACCATTGTTATGCCAATTATTGATATTCTGGAACGCAATGCCGCTCTGTACGGCAATGACCCTGCGCTTGTGGAACTGAATCCTGCGATCATCGAGCCGCGCAGAGTAACCTGGAAAGAATATGAACTGATCGAGCCCCGCAGACCCAATTACTACCGCCGTGAGATTACATGGAAGGTCTTTAACGAGAAAGCAAACCGCTTTGCGCATTTTCTGATCTCCCGCGGCGTCAAGAAGGGCGACAAGGTCGGCATCCTGCTCATGAACTGCATCGAGTGGCTCCCGATCTACTTCGGCATCCTCAAGGTCGGCGCACTCGCAGTCCCGCTCAACTTCCGCTATGCAGCCGATGAGATCGAATACTGTGTCGGTCTGGCGGATATCTCCGTGCTGGTTTTCGGTCCGGAATTCATCGGACGCGTCGAGGAGCTGGTCGATACAATCGGCAACGAAAAAATGCTGCTCTATGTCGGTCAGGGATGTCCCGGATTTGCAGAAAGCTACGATACGCTGACCGCAAACTGCCCCAGCAATACTCCGTCTGTCCTGCTCACCGATCAGGATGACGCTGCAATCTACTTCTCCTCCGGCACGACCGGATTCCCGAAAGCAATCCTGCACAATCATGAAAGCCTGATGCACGCCTGCAAGGTCGAACAGGCACATCACGGTCAGACAAAGGACGATGTCTTCCTCTGCATCCCGCCGCTCTACCACACCGGCGCGAAAATGCACTGGTTCGGCAGCTTCCTCGTCGGCGGCAAGGCAGTTCTGCTCAACGGCGTCTCCCCCTCCGTCATTCTGGAAGCGGTCTCCGCAGAGCACTGCACAATCGTCTGGCTGCTCGTTCCGTGGGCACAGGATATCCTCGATGCAATCGAGAGCGGGAAGGTGACGCTCAGTGACTACGAGCTGTCTCAGTGGCGGCTCATGCATATCGGCGCACAGCCCGTTCCGCCCAGCCTGATTGCACGCTGGCGCAAATACTTCCCCAATCACCAGTACGACACCAACTACGGTCTCAGCGAGTCCATCGGACCCGGCGCACTGCATCTCGGCGTCGAAAATATCCACAAGGTCGGCGCGATCGGCAAGGCAGGCTTCGGCTGGGAGAGCAAGATCATCGACGAGAACGGCGACATCGTGCCGCGCGGCGAGGTCGGTGAGCTCTGCGTCAAGGGACCGGGCGTCATGACCTGCTACTA
>CAMNAY010000055.1 GCA_946531975.1 uncultured Ruminococcus sp.
CCGGATGAGATGAGCCAGTACATGAACAAGAAGTCCGGCTTCCTCGGCGTTTCCGGCATCTCCTCGGACAACCGTGAGATCACCGCTGCTGCGGAAAAGGGCGACAAGCGCGCAATCCTCGCAAGCGAGATGCTCGCATATCAGATTCAGCGCTACATCGGCGCATACACCGCAGCGATGAACGGCGTGGATGCAGTTCTGTTCACCGGCGGCATCGGCGAGAATTCGTGGGAAGTCCGCGAGCGCGTCTGCGAGAATATGTCCTATTTCGGCATTGAGATCGACAAGGATCTGAACAAGGCGACGAAGGGCAAGCTTCAGAAGATCTCGAAGGAAGGCTCCAAGACCGAGGTCTGGGTTGTTCCGACGAATGAGGAGCTGCTGATCGCACGCGACACCCTCGCACTGATTTCCAAATAACACCGAAAAAAACTGCTCTGTGTATCTATTATTATAACACTTAAATGCACGAAAAGCAAGCGGCACAAGGTTGCTGTTTTGCACAAAAATAAAGAGAAAATTTTGTACAGTTAATTTTCACAGCAGAACATCAGATAAAAGGGAGGCAGAACGGCATGGCAAAAAAAATGACCGATCTGATTCGCGGCTTCTTCGACCCGATCGAGGAGGACGACGACAACACGGAATTCAAGCTTCCGCTGGATGACAGCGGCAAGCTGCACCGTCCGATGGGTACGGTCCGGCGCGTACAGCACAGCTTCAAAACGATGAAAAACCGCCGCAATGAAGCTGCGCTGCCGGCTGTGCTCCCGCTCGACGACGAATCGCGTGCGCTGCTGGAAATTGCAAAGGCAGTGCGCGACAAGGCATATGCAAAGTATTCGGGCTTTTCCGTCGGTGCCGCACTGGTTGCGGAGTCCGGTCAGGTTTATCTTGGCGTCAACATCGAAAACGCCTCCTATCCCGCAGGCATCTGCGCAGAGCGTGCCGCATTCTGTTCGGCGATCTCCGCCGGCGAGCAGCATTTCTCCGCAATCGCAATCTGCGGCGGGGATGACCGTGTCCCCTGCTATCCCTGCGGCATCTGCCGGCAGGTCATGGCAGAGTTCTGCACCCCGTCATTTCCGGTCATTCTCGCGGACGGCGTCTATCCGCTTGCATCCTTGATGCCGCACGCATTTTCTATGTAAAAAAACACGCACACGGCACGGGTTCGGCGGCGGGCATTCAGTCAGATCCGCCGCGGATCCGTTTCCGGCGTGCTGTTCTGTGTATTTGCTCTGTTCCGGCAAATCCAGAGAACAGCAAACCGTTTCAAAACAACACACATTCCACACACAAGGAGCTTTTATGCAAAGGCTTAGAGCAATTTCCCTGCTGACTGCGCTGATGACGCTGCTGGTCTGCTTCTCCGGATGCGGCAGCAAGGACAACGCGGATACCGGTTCCGGTCATTCGTTTTCCTATACGCTGGTCGGCAATCCTGACACACTGGACCCGCAGCTTGCACAGAATGCCTCCGCAAAGACCGTTCTGGCAAATTTGTTTGAAGGGCTGATGATTCTGGAGCCGGACGGCAGTCTCCGGACCGGCGCCGCAGAATCCTATACGGTATCCGATGACGGACTGACGTATCACTTCAAACTGCGCAAGGACTGCTATTGGTACAATGCCGCAGACGACGGCAAGGGCTTCGACAGCGAAGCAAAGATCACGGTGAAGGCACAGGATTTCGTCTATGCCTTCCAGCGGCTGTTCAATCCGATCTACGGTTCCCCGCTGCGCGAAGCATTCTACTGCATCAAAAATGCAAAATATGCCTCTGACGGCTGGGCAGCGCCGAAAACAGTCGGCGTGACCGCAGTCAGCGACTATGAGCTGGATTTCGAGCTGGATTATCCGAACGCGGACTTCCTGCTGCTGCTGACGACGACCGCCGCGCTCCCCTGCAACAAGTCATACTTTGAAAGCACCAAGGGACGGTACGGTCTGGATGAGAATTCGATCATCGGAAACGGCAGCTTCGCAATGCAGCGCTGGCTGTATGACCCTTACGGCAAATATAATGTGATCCAGCTTGTGCGGAATCCGCTGAATCATGCGGTACACCGCGTCTACCCCGCCGACCTCAGCCTGTATATTGAGGAGACGGACGCAGACGCCGCACAGATCTTCATGAACGGCTCTGCGGACTGCTATGTCAGCACACAGAATTCGCTGCTGCACCATGCCGACTATACCGCACAGGGTGCATACAGCATGACGCTCGGACTGATCGTCAATCCGGAATCCCAGTTTGCCGAGCCGAATATTCTTGCCGCGATGAGTCTGACACTGGACCGCTCCAAGCTGAATATTACCGGCGATGATATCCGCGTCGCATCGGGCATTCTGCCCCCTGCCGTCACGCTGCTGAACAAGAGCTGCCGCGAGCTGATCGCAGACGGCGCATATCAGACCTATGATCTCGCGGAGGCAGACCGGCTCTATCACAAGGGGCTGCGCAAGCTGAAGATCTCGGAGCTGAATGAAGGCAAGGTGCTGTGCTGCGCGGGCGTCATGGACTACGCCGCGCTCCGGCAGGTGCTGGACGAATGGGAATCCGAGCTGGATCTGCACTTCACGATCGAGGAAGTCACCGAGAAGGAATATGAGGAGCGACTGAACAGCAAGGACTACACGCTGGCACTTTATGCGGTGACCGGCGCAACACACGCCGCATCCTCCGTCTTCTCCACGCTGCTGGCGGACACCCACTTCACCTGCGCCGGCGAAGCGGATGTGCGGGCACTGCTCGAACAGGCAGCAGCCGCCGAAAACCGCAATGACTGCGTCGGACTGTACAAGGAAGCCGAGGAGGCAATCCTCTCCGACAACTGCTTCATCCCGCTGTTTTATAAGCAGCGCTACCTGATCTGCAAAAAGGGCGTCGAGGACGTCGCCTTCAACCCGTTCAGCGGACAGGTTCAGTTCACCGAAGCGAAGTTCCGGAATGAATGAAAGCATAAGCTCCCGAAGCGATCAGACAATCCCTTCGGGAGCTGTTTTTTTGCCGTTGTGCAGCACACATCAGATGCGGACGCACCGCTCCGCGCCGAACCGTTCTGACCTGTTATTTGTACATATCAGACAAAATACGCAGGTGCATTCCGCAGTCGAGTCCAAGCCTGCGGAAAAACATGTCGAATGGTTGACTTTTTACGCGAATTGTGATAGAATAAATCCGGAAAAATATAAGAAAGCGGTGACTGCTATCATGAAGAAGACGGTCAATCGGATCCTGATTTTTGCCGCAGCGTCCTGCCTGACGCTCTCCTCTGTTGCATGCGGTTCGGATGAAACATCCGGCGCATCGGTCGCGCAGCAGACAACAACCATGCCGACCACAACGACGACAACAACCACGACCACAACGACCTCTGAAACCACAACCTCTACTACGACAACCACGACAACGACGGAGATCACGACCACAACCCTCCCCGAAAGCACAATCGGCGAGATCGTGACGGTTCCCCCGACGGGCAACCCCGCAGCCGGCGACTTCACCCGCTCCGCCGAATACGATGCGTTCCTGAGTGATACCGTATTTGTCGGTGACAGTATTTGCAGCGGACTGAGAGTCTACCATATCCTTCCCGATGACAACTGCATCGCAAAGGGAAGTGTCGGCGCCCGCAGCATCTTCGACTACACCTTCGATGTCCGCGGCAACGAATTCGGACTGACCTATGCACTGACCGTGCTGAATCCGAAGTACGTCGTGTTCTCTATGGGCATGAACGACGTCAACATGACCACGCCGGAGCAGTACTGCGCGAACTACGAGAAGATTCTGGATACCGTGCATTCTGTTCTGCCGAATGCAAAGCTCTTTGTCGCGTCGATCACGCCGATCTCGAACGATATCACATTCAGCACGAATGACAAGATCGACCTGTACAATCAGACGGTCAAGGATTACCTCGCCGGACTGGGCAAGGGCTACGGCTACGTCAATATCGCACCGTACCTGAAGAACCAGTACAACGGACTGAAGCTGGAGTACAGCGGCGGCGACGGCATCCACCTCGCACCGACGGCATATCAGGCGATTCTGTATCAGGTCTGCGAGCAGCTGGTCGATACCGGCATTGCACAGGGCGTCAGCAAAGACGGCGTCGCATACGGAACCTGATTGAAACCGCATATACCAAAGCCCCTCCGATCCGGAGGGGCTTTTTTCGTCAGATTTTCGTCAGATCGACCTCCGAGAATCCGTATTCCGCACAGAAATCGGGGACATAACTGAACATCCGCCCGCGCAGCGCATCCAGCGGACAAGCCGCCGCAGAGAAATCGAAGCGCAGACTGCACGCGGCAAGCAGCTGATGCGTGAGATGCCGTTTGCGGTTTGCGGCAGGGTTTCCGTATTTCTCATCTCCCAGCACCGGACAGCCCAGCGCAGCCATCTGTGCGCGGATCTGATGCGTCCTGCCGGTGTAGAGCGTCACGCGCAGGAGTGCCAGCCCGCCGTTCGCGGCAAGAACCTCATAGCCGGTCCGGATCTCCGAGAAGCCCTCCGCGGGCGTTCTGCGGATCTCCGCCTTCTTTCCGGGCAGCCGCCGGTGATATGCAATCACCGTATCTGCGCACTTTTCCGGCACGCCGACCGTGATGCAGAGATACTGTTTTGTGATCTCACCGAGCCTGATTTTTTCGTTCATGCAGCGCAGTGCAGCGGCATTTTTCGCGCCGATGACAAAGCCCTCCGTATTGCGGTCGAGGCGGTTGCAGAGCGCGGGCGTGAAGCTCTGCTCCTGCTCCGGACGGTATCCGCCGTTCTTCGCAAGATAAGACAAAAACCGTCCTTGCAGCGTGTCGGTGCTGCCCTTGTCGTCCGCATGAACGGGCAGGTTGACCGGCTTTTTCAGCAGCACAATGTCGTCGTCCTCATAAGCAATCTCCGGCATCGGCAGCGTCCGGACCTGTGCCTTCTGCATCCCGCTGAAGCAGTTGTCCGGCAGATAGACCTGCATGACATCGCCTTCCCGCAGGAAGGTTTCCGCAGGAATCCGCCTGCCGTTGCACTTGACGTCCTTCTTGCGGAAGGTCTTGTAGAGCAGCGACTTGGGCAGATTCGGACATGCCTTCAGCAGAAATTTATCCGCACGCTGCCCCGCGTCATTTTTGCCGATCTCAAAGCTTTGCACATTGGCACCTCCTGAAAAAGCGCCGCCCGCCGGAACGGACAGCGCTTTTGTTTGATTCTGTCAGATATCGTTGCGGGCAATATCCTCATAAGATTCGCGGCGCACGACCGTCCGGGCTTCGCCGTCCCTGACCATGACGATCTCCGCACGCGGATTGCGGTTGTAGTTTGACGCCATCGAGTAGTTATAAGCGCCGGTCGCGAGCACCGCGAGTGTATCGCCGGGCTCTGCGGGCTGCAGCGGCATATCCTCACCGATGAGGTCGCCGCTCTCACAGCACTTTCCGCCGATGGTAACGCGCTCGCTGCGTTCCGCTGCCGCCTTGTTTGCGATCAGCGCCTCATAGCGGGAATGGTAGAGTGCATAGCGCGGGTTGTCGCACATACCGCCGTCCACCAGCACATAGGTACGCACATTCGGAATGGTCTTCTTTGCCATGACTGTATAGAGCGTGAGACCGGCGCCGCCGACGATCGAGCGTCCCGGCTCAAACAGCACAAACGGATTCGGGAAGTCCAGCTCCGCGCAGACAGCCTTTACCGCCGCAAGAATGGCGCGGACGATGCTGCCGAATGCGGGCGGATCGTCGTCCTCCGTGTAGCGGATGCCGGGACCGCCGCCGAGATTCAGCTCCGGCAGTGTGAGACCCAGCTCTGTGCGGATCTGCGCCATAAAGCGCACCATCACTCTGCCCGCTTCCGCGAACGGTTCCGTATCGAAGATCTGCGAACCGATATGGCAGTGCAGACCGACCAGTCTGAGATTCGGGTAAGCCGCAGCAGCCTTGACGGCTTCGAGCGCCTCTCCGGTTTCGAGAGCAAAGCCGAACTTGCTGTCGATGCAGCCGGTCTTGACGAAATCATGCGTATGTGCGTCGATGCCGGGCTTGATGCGCAGCATGACCGCGGGTGTCTTGCCGAGGGAACCGGCAATGCGGTTGAGCCGCTCCAGCTCCGGCAGATGATCGGCAACGATTCTGCCGACGCCCGCCTTCATTGCCATTTCCAGCTCCTCATCGGACTTGCTGTTGCCGTGGAAGACGATCTTCTCCGCCGGCATGCCCGCCTGAAGCGCAGTATAGAGCTCGCCGCCGGAGATCACATCGGCACCGAGCTGCTCCGAGTGAACGATGCGGTACAGCTCCTTGCAGGAGAGCGCCTTGCTCGCATAGCAGATCAGACCGTTTCCGCCGTACTCCTCCGCGATCACGCGCTGATAGCCGCGGCAGTTTTCGCGGATCATATTCTCATCCATCACATACAGCGGCGTGCCGTGCTTCTTTGCGAGTGCGGTCATATCGGCGCCCCCGAAACAGAGTGTTCCCTGTTCCGACACTGTGAGATTGGGTGTAAGCATATCAAAACATCCTTTCTTGGGTTACTTCCAGTATTGGTAAAGCTGGCACTGCATCATGCCGTTGTAGAGCTTCCGGCGCTTGCGCGCCTTTCTGCCAAAACGTGTCTCGAATTCTGCGTCCGGAGAAATGATGCTGCATGAACTGTCTGCGGGGAAGACCTTTCCCATGATCTGATAGAGTTCTCTTGCCTGTTCGACATCGAGCATCCGCTCGCCGTAGGGCGGGTTGCAGACGATATTCTGACCGCGCTCAAACCGAAACTGCCGGATATCCTGCTGTTTTACGGTAATGCGGTCAGCCACGCCCGCCTTTTTGGCATTGGCAAGGGTCAGCGCAACGGCTTCCGGATCGCTGTCATAGCCCACAGCGCGGAATTCCGCATTGCGGTTGATCTTCTCGGAAGCGGCGGCTCTCGCCTGACGGAATACCGCTGCATCGACCTGCTCCCAGCGCTCGCAGGCAAAGCTGCGGTGCAGTCCGGGTGCGATGCGGAGCGCACGTCTGGCGCCTTCGATGAGGAAGGTGCCGCTGCCGCAGAAGGGGTCACAGAGCTGCGTATCACTGCGGACATGCGAGAGATCGAGGATGCCTGCGGCGAGTGTTTCGCGGATCGGCGCAGCATTTGCGTGCTGACGCCAGCCGCGCTTATAGAGCGGAATGCCGGTCGTATCGAGGTAGACCGTGCAGTGATCGTTCCGGATCTGGAACTGGATCACATGCGGCTCGCCGGTCTCCGGCAGTGTCTCCGTATGATACGCCCTCTGAAGCCGTTTGACGGCAGCCTTCTTGACGATCGCCTGACATGCCGGAACGCTGTGCAGCGCGGAATTCAGCGAGCTGCCCTTGACGATGAAGGCATCGTCTCTGCCGATGACGTCTTCGAGCGGGAGCTGCATCACGCCGTCAAAGAGCGGATCAAACGCAGTTTTCCCGCGCTGTGCCGCGACGGAGAACTGTCCCAGCTCAATGAGCACGCGCTCGGCGGTCGTCAGCTCAATGTTTGCCGCCGCGACCGTATCCCAGCCGCCGGAGAACGACACTCTGCCGTCCGCCGCGGAAATCTCCGCAGCACTGAGCCGAACCAGCTCAAATTTCAATACACTTTCGAGCCCGAAGTGACACGGGCAGACAATCCGAAACATAAATAAACTCCTCTGTGTGCTGTTCAGCGTGATCCGCCTGTCAGCCGATCAGACCCTTGATGCCCTCTTTCTCGAATTTTGTGCGGTAATAATCCAGTTCGCGGGAGATCATCGCGTCGATTGTCTGCATACCGAGCAGCTCGACAGGCGCCTTGTCATCCGTGAGGATGCGGCTGCCGCCGGAATAGGGGGTCAGTCTCGCCTGCACCTTATTCATCATATCCGCAAGCTCCTGATTCTCCAGCGCCAGCGTATTGGCTCTGAGGTTTTCCGCGATTGCGGGATTCTGCGATGCAAACAGCTCACGGTTTGTCGCGCCCTGTACATCGGCAGTGTAGACATACCCGAACACTGAAGCGATCGTGTCCTGCAAGTAGGCATTGATGCCGTTTTCGTCCTGCGAAATCATGTTCATATTGACGATCATGACGCCGTTTTCTTTGAGGTGACTGCGCACCATGGTAAAGAACTCTTTGGAGGACATCTGGAACGGAATGGTGATATCCTGATAGGCGTCCACCATGATGATATCGTACTTTTTATCGGTTCCGCTGAGGAAGGCTCTGCCGTCATAGGTCGTGACGGGGATGTCATCGGGCAGCGCGAAGTATTCGTGAGCGAGGTCGGTGATCTTCCCGTCGATCTCGACGCCTTCGATGTGCATATCGCTGAAATAGCGTCTGCACTGTGTCGCATAGGTGCCGGTGCCCATGCCCAGTACGAGCAGATCGGTCTGCTCCTGCTGTTCGAGCATCAGCGGCGCGGCAAGCGCGTAATCGTAGTACATACCGGTCAGCGCGTCGTCCTTGATATACACGGACTGCACGCCGAACAGCACATTTGTCGAGAGGATGACCCTAGAGTCATCCTCCTGCACCTGTAAATAGTTGTAGACAGATTCATCCTCCAGCGTGAGATGCTTCTCCCAGAAGGCGAAGCCGAAGCTCAGTGCAGCGACGGAGCAGCCCGCAAAGAGAATGACAGAAATGATGACCTTTACGGCACCGCGCTTCACGGAGATAAAGTACACCGCGCTGAGCAGCAGCAGAATGCCGGAGAAGATCACGAAGGTTGCTGCGGTACCGACCGCGGGAATCGACACAAAGGTCGGGATAAAAGTGCCGATGATGCTGCCGATCGTATTCGCGGCGCCGAGCGTGCCGACGGTCTTTCCGCTGTCATCGAGGCTGCTGACGGAGAACTTCACCAGCGAAGGCGTAACCGTACCGAGCAGAAAGAGCGGATAGACAAAGACGATCATGCACGAGAGGAACGCCGCCCAGATCAGGAAATTCGTGTTGACGGTCATGACCAGCAGCGCCGAGATGCCGAGGATGACCATTTTCCCGACGAACGGGATCGCCGCGATCCAGACCGCCGCGATCAGC
>CAMNAY010000056.1 GCA_946531975.1 uncultured Ruminococcus sp.
CATCGAAGTAGATCTTGATGTAGGTGACATTGATTGCTTTGTCTGCGGAGCGGAAGTTCAGGGTCAGCGTACCGTCCGTGACCTTTGCTTTGGCAGTTGCGGTCGAGGAGCTGCTCAGCGAGAGCTGATCGGTCAGCAGCTGCTCATTGTTTGTGCCGTAGTTCGCGTAGACCGTCGGGTGGTCGGAACAGCTCCACGGATTTGCGAAGCCGTATTCGATGCGGTAGGTTCCGTTCGGGAGGGTGAAGCCGTAGTCGAGATGCCGTGCGATGTTGTTCTCATACTGGTTCTTGGTGTAGCGGAACGAGGCGGTCTTGTTTCTGCCGTCTGCGGTGTTGTATTCATCCGGCCATGTATTCGCGGTGTAGATGCCCTTGCTCTTGCCGCTGCCGTTGTACTGGTCGGTTGCGTCGTCGATCAGACCCCATGCACAGCCGGTGACAGCGTCATCACCGTAGAGCTGCTCGGTCTTGCAGTTGAACATGCCGAATTTGTCGCTGCCGGTTGCGGTACTGGTGTTGTGGTCGCCGCAGTCGAGGAAATACGCGAGGTCGGAATCGTAGTCATAGAGCGGCTTGACGGCAGTCATGTAGATGAAGTCACAGACCTTTGCGGAATCCTCCGAGGCACTGCCGCTGAATCCGACCGGAATGACGGAATACTCGGTGCCATTTGCCTGAACAACCTTGACACTTTCGTCGAGAATCTCCTTCGGGATCATCAGCTTGACGTTGTAGGTGTCGGAGCTGCCGGTATAGTTGAGCGTTTTGTCGTAGATGATGCGGTTGCCTGCGGTAATGACGATCGGCTTGCCGTTGTCGGACTTGCGGAAGGTTACCTGCAGAACGGTAAACGCTGCATCGGGATCGAGTGCCATGCGGTAGGTGAAGCTGCCGCCCTTCTTGGCGTAGCGGTAGGTGCTGTCGTCGGTCACGCTGACGGTATTGTGCTCGTCCATTGCGTGCAGATCATCGTTTTCGTACTGACCGTATCCGGGCTGCACGGTGTCGATGACCGTGACCTTTGCGCGCGGGATTTCCTCCTCAACAGCGGAGCCGGATGCGTAGAAGTACCAGTAGATGCCGTAGCGCTGCTTGTACTGGAGATAATGCGGCGTAAAGGTGAGGTTGGCGTCGGTGCCGGTCAGTGTGAATTTCAGCGAATTGGCGTCCTTCTTCATGTAATCGTTGATATGGAACATGAAGCTTGTCAGCGAGCCGCTGCTTTCCTTGAGGTTGATCTTCTGGTTCGGCGCGACTGCCTCCGCAGGGATTGCGACGTTCATGCCGGTTGTACTTTGCTTCATGTTGGAGGTGCCCAGCTCTGCACTCAGAACGACCGGACCGTATTTGAAGCCGTAGGAGTTGGCGTTGTCCGGCAGGACATGTGCAGTGACTTCCATGGGAATGGTCAGTTCGATGACATCGCCGGAGCGGAAGCTGCCGGAAACCGATGCATAATTCTGTACAGTTTTGTAGGAATACCGGCTGCCGTTGAGCTTAATGCTCATCTGATCGGCTGCCCAGTCCGGAATGCGGAACCGGAGATCCAGATCGCCGCTGCCGTCCACGGTGAATTTCACAGTGTCGCTGTACGGAATATTGCTTTCCTGTGTGATCTTCACATTCTGCTCGGACCAGTTCAGAACAGAGCTCTGATACAGGTTGACATAGAGCGTATTGTCTGCGTGCATATAGATTGTATCGCCGAGCTTTGTGAAGTTCTCCATGCCGCTGCCTGTGCAGCACCAGAAGTTGTTGTACGGTGAGCTGTAAACCTTGAAATAGCCGGTTGCCATTGGCTGGAAGTAGGTCGTCATGCCGGTCTCCGGATTCTGCGAGGAGAGGATGGAGTTATAATATGTATTCTCGTAGTAATCCATATATTTGCTTTCGCCGGTGATCTGGAACAGCGCACGCGAAAGCTTCAGCATGTTGTAGGAATTACAGGTTTCACAGTTACAGTTCGTGCGTTCTTTGTCGAGGATATCGTCCTTGCCGAAGTGCTCCCATTCACTGTTTCCGCCGGTGATGTAGGTGTGATGTGTCCGCACCATTTCCCAGAATGCCTCTGCGTATTGCAGATAGCGCGAGGCATCGACGCGCTGACCGTTGACGGTCTTGCCGTCGAGCGCGATGTAGCGCTTGAGGGCACCGAGGAATTTCGGAATGGTTGTGTTGGCATGGCGGTTATTGAGGACGTCAGTGCCGCCCTTCAGCACTGCTTCATGCAGCGCGGTTTCGTCAAAGTAATGTGCAGCCGCGGCGTGGGTATCTTTTCCGGTGATGAGATACAGATCGTACAGGCAGTCGTTCATGCCGCCGTATTCGATCGAAAGCACGCGGTTGTGCGTGTAATCGCTCCAGCCGGAACAGCGGTTGTAGACCCAGTCGCCGAGTGCGGAATCCACTTCCTTCGCCGGTTCATAACCGGTGCAGTTATAGACATCGTTCAGACCGGCGATCAGCTTGTGCATGGTGTACCACGGGACCCATGCCTCCGTGATGATGTTGGTCTTGCCGTTTTCCACGTTGTCGAACTGCTGCTCGACGTTGTTCCGGTTCGGAATGGTTGCTGCCCAGAGGAAGCCGCGCTTTCCTTTGGAGTTCGCCTGACAGATCTTCATGCCGTCGATCAGCGTTTTGATTTTGGAGAGGATCTGCTCTTTCTGCTGGCTGGTTGCCAGCGGATTGACATAAGCCTGCGAAAGTGCGGTGAGGTAGTGACCGACCGTATGACCGCCGATCAGCGAATTCTCCCAGCCGCCGTAGCGCGAAGCACCGTTCGTGTTGAGACCGGCATTGTCGCGGAAGCCGGCGAGCAGCTTGTTGTTGTCGAAGGAAAGCAGATAGCTGATCTCCTTCTCGAAGGCATTGGTGCAGTACGGGTCGGTGACAGTGACCTGACTCATCGGGAAGACCCGGATTCCTCCGGACGCAGCCGAGGCGGTCAGCTGTCCTGCGGGCAGGGATGCTGCCAGCATGGTGCCTGCCGTCAGGACGGCGGCGAGCTTTTGTTTGAACATAATATGTTCCCCCTTAAAGACGTTCCCCCTGCATGCCATGCCTGCTGTTCAGTCAGAAGGCATGTTCTGTTTCCCTTTTCCGGCGGCAGCGGTCACAGACACACGGAGACCGAAGGGGAGGAATCCGATGAATCTGGTCTGCAATATCGTACAACTTTTTGCAGGGAGTCCAAAAGTTGTATTTCCTTTGTAGCGAGAATTCTGCCGCAGGATGTCTGTTTTTCTTTATTATACTACTTAATATCTGTATTGTCAATACAAAAATGTTGATTATTTTGCGCGAAAGTTTGAAATTTCGAGATTCTGAGAAAAGAGTATGCAATACAAATATGTACATGATGTAAAGCGAATCCAGTACAACTGTGCAAAATGATGATAAAAATGACGCACATAAGGAAAGATTTTCATTTTCTCTTGACAAAGCGGGCGGGATGTGCTATAATAATATTGACTGAAAATTATCCCGATAGTATAAAAATAGACGGGAACGCAGACGGAATCATCTTTGATTTTAGGGGAAACGCGCTTTTGACAGTCGAACTGTATTCAACAGCGGTGTTTCTATGTCAAAGAAGGGATTTCTCTGCCCTGAAACGGTCAGAAACAGCCGCTCGGAATCATCCGAAGCGGCTGTTTTTAATGCTCCCGGACGGAAATGAAACCGGCATTCGCCGTCTGAAAAAATGTTATGAAATCTTGAGCGGAAATGAAAGGAGGTTCATGACAGTACCGATACCGCTTAGGGGGAAATGACACAGAGAATAGAAATCAGGAAATAATGGGAGGTCATTTCATGTACCAAGCCAATACGTTCAGGAAATGTGCGGCGTTCGCTGCGGCATGCTGTATGCTGACAGGCGCTGTAACATCATTTCCGGCTGCCGCAGAGGATTCCGGTTATATCTTCCGCGACACATTTGAAGCAGGTGCCTCAGACTGGAACGGGAGAGGTGCTGCGACCACTGCGGTCTCCGGCAGCAATGCCTATGAGGGCGGGAAGTCACTGTATGTGACCGGACGAACCGCGGCGTGGAACGGCGCAGCCAAAAAACTGAGCACCGCAGAATTCCAGCCGGGAACGGCTTACAGCTTCAGTGCCAATGTGCTGTATGAAGGGAGCAGCGGCACAACGCTCGCACTGACCCTGCAATATGCAGATGCCGCAGGAAAGACAATATATGCAGGCATCGCAGAAGTCCCCGCACCCGAAGACGGATGGGTGCAGATCGCCAATACCGCCTATGAAATCCCTGCCGGCGCGTCCGATCTGCTGCTCTACGTTGAAACAAAAGAAGGAACATCCGATTTTTATGTGGATGAAGTGATTGCGGCACCCAAAGGTACCGTAATCGAAGGCGCAAAACCAAAAATGTTTGTCCGCGGCGACCTGACCGGCGATGAATGTATCAATGCAGCCGATCTGACCTTGCTGAAATCCAGCCTCATCAACGGCTTTCAGGATACCAAGCTGAAAAAAGCGGCAGACATCAATCAGGACCGTCAGTATAATGTCCGTGATGCAGAATTGCTGATGCAGTACCTCACCGGCGAGCTTGAGGATTTTCCGGTCGAGAAACCTCAGGTGCAGCCCGGCAGCGGCTTCAACAGAGAAAGCATCGAAAAATCTTACAGCTTCCAGCCGGTCAGCCAGCTCACCAAGCGCAGCGACATTCAGGATCCGTTCATCTTCGCAGACGGTACCCGCCGTGTGGAGACCGTGGACGACTGGGTTGAGCGTGCGTCTGAAATCAGCTGTCAGTACGAATACTATATGTACGGCAAATGGCGTGACGGCTCTGACGATGAAGTAACCTATAAGATCAGCGGCAATAAAATGACGGTTTATGTCAAGCGCAAGAGTACCGGCAAGTCCACCTCGTTTACGGCAAATCTCTCCCTTCCGTCGAAGGTCCGGCACGAAGGCGGTGCTCCTGTTATCATCGGTATGCACTCAAACATTTCGGAATCCACGGCAACCCAACAGGGCTATGCGGTCATCACGACCGGGGGCTTGATGGATAATTACGTTGCACAGGACAGCAATGCGCACAAGGGTCCGTTCTATGACCTCTATCCCTACGGCAATACGTGGGAGGAGCAGACCGGCGTCCTCATGGCGTGGAGCTGGGGCTGCAGCAAGGTGCTGGATGCACTCTATAACGGCGCGGGTGAGGAGCTGAATATCAACCCTGAAAACGCGATCGTCACCGGTGTTTCACGGTGGGGCAAGGCAGCAGCTGTCTGCGGCGCATTTGATACCCGATTCAAAATGGTAGCACCCTCCTGTTCGGGTGCGGGCGGACTGGCGCTTTACCGATATAAATCCGAGGGCAAGACCTATAATTTCTCGTCCAAGGGCGGCAGCGCATCGTACCGTTACTCGCAGAATGAGCCGCTCAGCAGCCTTCAGGCTTCGGGCGAGCAGGGCTGGTTCAACGGCCGGTTCATGGAGTTCAAAGACCCCAACCAGTTCCCTGTGGATCAGCATATGCTCGGTTCTCTCTGCGCCGACCCGAACCGCTATCTGTTCATCATCGCCTCCTGTCAGGGAGAGGACTGGGTCAATGCACCGTCGATGTGGATGAGTTATCTGGGAATGCGCCATGTATGGGACTTCCTCGACCTCTCCGATCACCTTGCGATCAATATTCACCTGTCCGGTCACGCAGTGATCGAGGAGGATGTCAAATACATGTGCCAGTATTTTGATTACCACGTCTACGGCATCCAGCCGTCAACTGATCTATCCAAGCTTCAGACCTCCGTATTTGCTCTGGACCAGAATAAGGATCCGATATGGGACACCTTTACAAAGAACTGGCTGTATTGAGCAGTCAAATCAACAAAGCGGCAGGCAGCGCCGCGTTAATGCGGCTTGCTGATTGAGTGCGGCAAAAACTGTGCGCGGTGCTGCTGCCAACCAAACGGGGGAGATTACTCATGCGATCCAAACAACTGAACCTGCGTCGTGTTACCGCAGCCTGTGTCCTTATTGCGGCTGCGGCAGCACTCGGCAGCGCAGCATTACCGGCACACGCCGCTGCTTCCGGCGACTTGAACCGTGACGGCTCCGTCAACAAGGCAGACGTCCTGCTGATGCAGGCGTTTCTGAGCGGACAGTCCGGTTCGGTCTCCGACTGGCAGGCGGGTGACCTCAGCGGCGACGGCAGACTGAATGCCGCCGATCTGACATTACTCAAGCGGATGCTCCTGAATAAGCCGGAGGAACCGCGCTATATTCATCTGAAAGACAGCGGCATTACCTATGAGGGCGATCATATCACCGTCAGCGGAAAAACCGCAGTCATTGATGCTTCCGGGACCTATTACATCGACGGCAGCCTTACAGGCGGTCAGGTTCTGGTGCAGGTTCCGGATGAAACGGCTGACGCCAAGACCGTCAAGCTCTATCTGAACGGCGTGAATATGACCAATGCCGATGCACCGTGCATCATGGTCGAGAACGCGGAGAATACCTCTGTCAATCTCGTCGAGGGCAAGGAGAATACGCTCTCGGACGGCAAAGAGGCACCTGCTTCGGAGGTTGAGCCGGCATTTGCCGTGCTGCACGCAAAGGATGACCTGACTGTCAAGGGCGAAGGCAGCCTGACAATTCAGGCAGGCGTTGCTTACGGCATTCACTGTAACAACGACCTGAAATTCAACGGCGGTGCTGTCAATGTCACAACCGGAAACGGCGATGCAGTCCGCGGCAGAACCTCTGTCACGGTCAAGGACGGCACGCTGTTCATCGACAGTGAAGGCGACGGCATCAAATCGACCAAGGGCTCGCTCGGAATTACCGGCGGTACCGTACAGATCAAATCCGGCAAGGACGCTTTGCAATCTGAGACGGAGATGGATCTGACCGGCGGCACGGTGCAGGCTTGCGGCGACCGCGGCCTGAAAGCCGGCGGCAAGATCTCGCTGGACGGCTGCACACTGCTTGCGACGGCAACCGACAACCCCTGCGAGAATCTCGGCGCGACCGTACAGCCTTCGATGCAGGCGGCATTTGTCAAGCAGTGGTCGAAGAATAATCCGATCGCGCTGACGGATGCTTCCGGCAAAACGGTATTCGATCTGAATACGCTGAAAAAGTACCGCTATGCAATTATTTCGGCACCTGAACTGCGCTCCGGCACGGATTACGGGCTGTGGGCAGGCGGCATTCAGGTTGAGCGGAACGGGAACCGGAATTTCGCGGCATCCGCAGATGCGAACTATGCGGATGTCAACAACACCGACCATGCGGCACTGCTGTACAGCGATTTCTTCAGCCAGCAGCGGGTACACAAGGTCGAGGTCACGATGCCAGACGACAAGTGGAAGGATTTTCTCGCGCATTCACAGGATGAGGAATACTATCCCTGCGATGTCACGATTGACGGCGAGGAATTCAAAAATGTCGGCATCCGTACCAAGGGACACAGTTCCAATATGTTTATCTATCAGGGCGGCAAGGACAAATACAGCTTCCGCATCAAAATGGACAAATACGACAAGTATCAGAATTACCACGGTCTGACCGAGTTCTGCATGAATAACATGTATTCAGACCCTTCCTGCATGCGTGATATTCTTTGCTACAATGCGATGTATGAGCTGGATGCCTATGCACCGGTCTGCTCGTACACAGACATGTATCTGAACGGAAAGCTGTTCAGTTTCTACTTCCTCGCGGAGCAGCCGGGCACGACGCTCGGAGAACGTCTGGCGACGGATGACGATGCCGTGCTGTACAAGGCGGCGGACGTCGGACAGAACTATGACTGTACCTTTGCACCGGACATGAAGCTCGAAAACTTTGAGGTCAAGTTCGGAGAGGATGACACGCTGAAGCATATTGCCGATGTTGTGACCGCGATCAATCAGGTGACACCGCAGAATTACAAATTCATTGAGGACTACATTGATGTTCCGAGCTTCTTAAAGGGATTTGCTGTCAATGCTGCGCTCTGCAACTATGACAGCTACAACGGACAAATGCCGCACAATTACTATGTAGAATACAACAAAGGAAAGATGTACTACGTCGGCTGGGACTATAATCTCTCACTCGGCAACTTCATGGATTACGGTGCTTCGGTCAATTCCGATATCAATACAGGCATGTATCAGGCGGATGCGAACCGCAGACCGATGCTGACCAAGCTGCTCGCCGTTCCGGAATACAAGAAACTCTATGACGGCTATGTCAAGCAGATCGTCAACTACTACAACGACCCCGAAAAGACTGTGAACGGCTTTGCTTCGCTGATCCGCAGTCATGTGCAGGCTGACCCGCGCGGACTCTTTACCGCTGACCAGTTTGAGAGCAACATCGCAAAAAGCCCGAACGGTCTTCAGGTCTCCGGCGGCGGTCAGGGCAACCCCTGGGGCGGCATGTGGGGCGGTATGTGGGGCGGCATGTGGGGAGGACAGGGCGGTCTGTTCTCCTACGGCGGCGACCAGGTCTCCATTGTTGATTTCATGATTAAACGAAACGAAGTAATCCGCGCTGCGATTCCGTGACGCAGCAGGGATGATCCCCTTATGACAACCGGATAACCGCGCAGAGAGAGGAAAAGCCGCAGGGCTTTTCCTCTTTTTGCTGTTTTTGTTCGGCAAAATTTGCTAAAATCGTTGCAATAATATAAAAAGTGTGGTATAATTATAATATGTTTCTAAACAAACCGACGACATCTTGTCTGGACGATCAGCTTGTGAAAGGAGTATCATTATGAAACAACGTGTGCTGGCAGCCGTATCTGCCGCTGTATTCGCAATGAGCAGTATTCTGACGGGGGAGATTCCGAAAGCAAAGGGTGTCTCAGATCTGGACTGCATATCATACAGCGGCTCGAACATCGGCGCGCAGAATTACAGCAACAGTTCTGCGCCGATCCGGTCTGCGCTGCTCCCGATGCCCGACGGCGGCTGGATGCGTGTGCAGGGCGGAATCAGCGATCCGGAGCCTGTTGCCGTT